>JAYPBG010000050.1:699-15204 GCA_038124075.1 Gammaproteobacteria bacterium | reverse complement strand
TCTAGAGACCTTCTTCACTAAGTATCCTTCGACCAAAGAGGTGATACTCACCAACATACAGCCCTCGTTTATGAGTGAGAATGTGACCGCGCCGGGAGACTATAAGATGCTTATGCGCTCGGTTTTTGGTCGTTTAAAGCGGATGAACGCCAAAAGCGGTGGTGACCCTAAGCGTGCGAGACGGATGCGCAGAGGGGTTAAAACCTTGAAAAAGATGCAAGCCGATTCCGATCTGCTTTTTGAGTATCTCACTAAGCAGATTGTAGCCTAAAAGACCAATAAATCCTTTGTATAGAGGCTGAAGTAGATAGCCATGTTAAACAGCGATGTTGAATCCTGTGAGACTCTCCTCCTAGAGTACCTTAGTGAGATTGGGATCACAGATATTGAGAAGCACAGTGAAACGGGTTATAACCTGTTGGTAGACAAAAAGTTCGATGTGGATATAGAGTGCAATGCAGATGCGGTTGCACTTTCAGCGCTCATCGGTGACATCCCAGAAAATTATCACACTAAGGTTAATCTCTTTCGTGAGCTCGGTCGAGTGATGCTCAGCTTTTTCTATACATCAAAACTCTATATTGAGGTGGATGATAATAGGCTGATTGCAGTCACTAATATTGCATCGGTGCGAGATAAAGAGACCTTAGATTCGGGTATCTCCCTGTTTGTATCCTCTATAGAAAGTATCTGTAAACTCTATGAGGATGTTATGAATATGGAGAAATTTAATAAATATGAGTACCAATAGTGGTGCCTATTAGGTGCCTATTGGTTGCTTACTAATAGTTTTCGTATAAATGATATTAATTGGATGTATAAATGAATAACATTAAGTTTAACCTTCTTCTTCTCTTTGTTTTTTCTCTTTTCTCGGTCTCAACGGTTAATGTGTACGCTAAAACCTTTTCGCATGTCTCTATAGATGAGCCGTTGCAAGATCTTTTGGATGGTTATTCTGCTCACTCGGGCATTCCTGTTATTATCAGTGATAAAGTTGATGTTAATAAGTACAGAGTGAACGCTAAAATTCAGTCGCGTACGCCTGAGAAATTTATCAAGTTTTTAGAGACCTCTTACTCTTTGAGTTGTTACTTTGATGGTAATGCCATCTACGTTCATAATAAAAGCGAAGTCGAGACGTCGCTTATTAAGGTCTCCTCTCGCAGTAAGTTCGATTCTATTATAAACAGTTTGGTGACACTGGATCTATTTGAACCTAAATATAATATTCTCTATGATGAAAATACTCAACTTATGAAGCTGTCGGCACCAAGCTCCTACAAGAATGTTATTTTGGATGTGATGAAAAATGCTAAAGCGTATAACCCAAATGGTGTAAAGGCAAAGAAGAGGGCTAAAGCAGAATCTCGAAATCTCTATTCAGGTGAGCTTGAGTTACGGGTCTTTGAGTTAAAGCATGCTTGGGCTGCAGACAGAACCATTTTGCACCGAGGTAAATATGTAGAGCTACCTGGTGTGGCATCGACGTTAAAGACCATTGTTGGATTAAACAAAAGCTCAAAATCGAAGAAAGTAAAGAAACCCTCCGTTTCAACACCCAATAACAATTTAGGTGATGCCTCCCGTTCGTTGGAAGCTGTTGATTCCCACTTTGGTGTTTCTGATGATTCGGGTGCAGCGGGCGATGATGACGCCTCTTCACCCTCAAAGCTGGTTGAGCACATTCGAATTGAAGCTAACTCGCTTTCTAATAGCATTCTTATTATGGATTATGCTCACCGAATGTCTTTTTATGAAAATATCATCCAAAAACTGGATAAAGATACACCGCAGATTGAGATTGAGGTGGCCATTTTAGAGATTCGCGTCGACAAATTGCAGGAGTTGGGATTTGATTGGAATCTTAATGGTACGGAAGGGGGGCTCAACCTGAATACGACCTCTTCGTTGAGTAGCAACGCCACGCTCTCCGCATCGCGCGGTCACAGCACCGATGCCAACTTCTCTACGATCTTTACCGGCGATGTGACCAATGTTTTGGGCCGTATGCAAGCTCTTTCTGGCAGCCAAGACGCTAAGGTGGTCTCTAGACCCAATGTGGTTACCGTCGATAATCAGCAAGCGGTGATTGATAACTCCAGCTCGATCTATGTGCGTGTCAGTGGTTCTAATCAGGATGCAAACGGTTCTCTTTTCCAGATTGATTTTGGAACGACCTTGAAGGTTTTACCAAGGCTCAGTGCCAATCAAACCGGTAAACGTTTTATGAGCTTAGATGTCTTTATTGAAGATGGTACCATTTCTGAGCAGACAGTCGATGGTATACCGGTTGTCTCAAGAAACTTTATCAATACGCAAGCGCGTGTACCTGAGTTCAGCAGTTTAATGATCGGTGGCTACTACTATCAGAAAACGGAGATTGGAGAGAATAAAGTACCCATCTTGGGTGATATCCCTGTTGTCGGCAACCTCTTTAAATCAAAAGGGGAGACTAATGAGAACTATGTTAAGCTGTTTATTATCTCGCCGAATGTTATTACCGTTGATGATTATCGTGATTCAGACAGACGTTTAGAATCGATTAACGATCATCTTAAGGAAAAGAACCCTGATAACAGCGATCTCTACTTTGGTAATGGTGTGGAGATCTATGATTGATGCGTTCTGTTAACGCTTGTTATTGTTGTTGATGTTATTGTTATAAAGATACGTTTGGATACACTACTGTTTGAGTATGTTACATGTTTTATACATGTTTTATATAAAACATGTATAAAACATGTATAAAAACATATTATTTTTTTTCGACTATATTTTATACTGATATCAGTCAACATTGCTGTATATTTATTATGGCTCTTATAAAATAAAAAGAGTAAGGGCTTGATCACTTTGGGGGTGTTTTATTATGGGCGCTGTTTTAAAGATATTTAATGGTATCCACAAAGGGGGTAGCATTGATATCGATGCATCGACGCTTACGATTGCATCGCAAGAGCCTTGCGATGTTCATGTGTTGGATGAGAGTTTTAGAGATAGGCAAGCCACCTTTGCCCTGTCTGAGCATTCACTCTCGATGCTGCTTAATCATCGCGCTGATAATGACCTCTTCTGTTCTGTTGTTCATAACGGTGCTCGGGATTACTATTTTTCTCTATCGGGACTTCTTTTTGGTGTGATACAGAGTGAAGCACCCTTAGAGCGTCAGGGTGTTGAATCACTGTTGATCAGCGAGGCGGATAATAACTATATACGTTTTGTTGATGAATTTGACCAACTCTTAACACCCTTCAATCCTGAACAGGTCGAGGGAGAGGGTGAAGCTGAAAGTGATGGTGAAGGTGAAGGTGAAGGTGAAGGTGATGGTGAAGCTGAAGGGGCTGGTGAAGAGAGTTCGGGTGAGTCGGGTGATGGTGTATCCGGTGACGGCTCTGAGGCTGCTGCAGCTGAGGGTTCTGAGGGTTCAGCTGATCATGAGGAGGGTGATGCTGACGTAGAGGGTGGCTATAAGGCGGCTGACCCGCTTGATTCATTAACGGCTAAAGGCAGCTCACCTTTTTCCAGGTTTCTTAATCGTCTCTTACCTGCCTCTGTAATGAGGTCACTTTCACGGTTGCCTCGATTTTCATCGACAACGAAAGTGACTTTTTCCACGATTTTTGTTATGAGCATATCGCTCTTTTTCTACAGCTATATCCAGAATACCTTTGCTACGTCTCAAGCCGTAGGTTCGTCTAAACCGCTGTTTAACGCGCCTGTTGTGATCGGTGCGGATACCCCTAAGCCGCTCCCTTTCAATCCCGCTTTTGAGTCGTGCCAATCTCAATTAAGTGTGCTGCTTGAGCGATTCCCCTCTGTTTCACTCGACTTAAAAGGTCAGACGGTGGTGGTGCAAGGGTGGGTCAACTCCTCTAAAGAGCTGACGGATCTACAAAGTACCTTGCAATCTCAGGCCTGCCCTTATGTTTCAGAGGTCTCTAATGATAGTTTCATTACTGATGTGCTTAATGAGGTTTTGGCCAGTCATAATGAGGATGAGGTGAAGTTACGCTTTGGTAAAGCCGAGGGGGTTGTTGTTGCCACAGGTTTTGTAAAGAATTATAAAATTTGGGAACAGATCTCTAAAAAGATCATTCGAGATTTTCGTAACATCAGTGCGGTCGATGATCAAACGAACAGTCTGCGTAAGATTATGAATAAGATTAATGAAGATATAATTTATCACGGGCTCGATGGCTTCATCATTATGTCGGGTGACAAGCGTAATTTGCATGTTAATATGGTCGGCTCTGATGATATGCGTACGGCTTGGCGTGAGATCAAGGAGGATCATGCTTATGAGCTCGGCTTTGTTCAGGTCAAAGAGAACTTTATTAATTTGAATCAATTGGGTATTGTAGGTATTAATTGCTGTGAGAACCCCTATCTGATCATGGCTGATGGTCATAGATATATGCAGGGCGCTTACCTCAAAAATGGTACCAAGATTGTTTCGATAGATACGGATAATGTTGTGATTATGTCCAATAATATGGAGCTTAAGCTGCCGATCGGATGGAATAAAAAGTGAAAGTTATAGTGGTTTAACCAACAGGGCGGACCTTATTTACCTTTGTTGCTTTATGTGATCTGTATGCGGTCAAAATAATGAAACACATTGATTATAAGTTAAGTGGCGTTAATATCTTTGCGGTCGTGCTCTCGTTTTGCGCTTTATTGGTTTTTCCATTCAGTTCGGAGTTGCTCTTTTCATTTCCTGATATGATGCGTTTTCCTCAGCTTGATGATCACTGGCAGTTGCTGCAGTTCTGGCGAATGGTCTCACCTATTTTTCTTCATTTTACGTTTTCGCATCTTATTTTGAATCTTATTCTTTGGCTCTATGTTTTTAATGTGCTTTCTCATCAGAAGAGCTTGATTGAGCTGATTCCTCTGGTGCTTGTTGTTTCGTTCATCTCAAATTTCTCTCAATACATTGTCTATAATACCTCCAATTTTGGTGGGTTTTCCGGTGTTATTTATGGCCTTTTCGGATTTTGTGCGGCGATAGACCTTACCTCTAGGCGTTTGATCTACAATATTCCTTGGTTTGCCTATGTGCTCACGCTTATTTGGTTGTTGATTGGTTTTACTCCGTTTTCCAGCTTCTTTTTAGGGGAAAATGTCTCGAATGCTTCCCATATGACTGGGTTGGTGTCGGGTTTTCTCTTTGGTATCTTCTCTTATGTTTTTGCAGAGGATAAGTGTTAGTTGGATTGGGTGGTTATAGTGGGTGTACAATACTCTACATTTTCGCAATGTTGTTAATGCTCATTTTGGGATATATTAAATCTTATAGGGTGATAACTAATTGGATTGAACAATAAGTCTTAATAGGAATCGTTAAAGAATAAAGCCTTTTTGTGGAGCCGGAACTGATACCCCCGACTGAGTCAGTTCCGGTATTTTTTTGCTTATCTTACTTTGGTTGGTCTTGATTTGGTTCATCTTGCTTTGGTTTTCTAATTTAAATATCCAAATCGGATCGCTTACAATGCAGCCCTCTTGCTGACCTAGCTCTCTCTCTTTCTCACGTCTCTGACTCTTCTCACTCTTCTCCTTTTTTTATCTCTTCTCTTTTTTGTCCCTTACTCTGGCGTTGTTCTCTGCTTCGTATTACGCTGGGTTGCGTAGCCTGTTGGTGAGGTTGTCTGGGGGGCTATATGAAGGATGGTTGTGTGGAAGTTGATTGTTTGGAAGTTGATTGTTTGGAAGTTGATTGTGTGGAGGGTGTGTCATGGCGTCAAACTATATTACGGCTGAGGGTAAGAAGAGGCTTGTTGAGGAGTTGGAGCGGCTGCGGTTTAAAGTCCGTCCAGACGTCGTTAAAGCGCTCTCGGCTGCGGCTGCGGAAGGGGATCGTTCTGAGAATGCTGAGTATATCTACCGAAAAAAACAGCTGCGTGAGATCGATCGTCGTTTACGGTATTTGATCAAGAGGACAGGGGCGGTGGTCGTTGTTGATCGTCTGCCAGAGGATCGGGATAAGGTGTTCTTTGGTGCTTATGTTACGGTTGAGGATGATGACTCTGAACAGCAGGCACACCACCGTATTGTGGGCGTTGACGAGGTCGATGTGACTCAGGGGTGGATCAGTGTCGATTCGCCTATGGCGCGTGCTCTTTTGGGGAAACGCTGTGGTGATGAGTTTGTGCTGAAGGCGCCGGGTGGTGAGCGCTTCCTAACCATTATTTCGGTTACCTATTCGGACCAACAGACACCCTCAATAGACGCCTAGATGTTTAAAAAATACCCTTTTTTTTAAAACTTGGCCCGATTCGTATCGGCAAACTGCACGAAGGGTGTTAAACTACGCCCTCATTTTCAGCGGTCATATGCGCTGTATCTATCCTTCCATCTCTATAAGCTTGCTTATGATGAGTCACAACTAAGGGACCTGTTTGATGATGTCTACTTTTCGACCTGTTATTCTTGCTGGTGGTAGCGGAACTCGGCTCTGGCCTATGTCACGTTCTGGTTACCCAAAGCAGTTCATTAACCTTGTTGATGAGGGCGTTTCACTGTTTCAGCAGACTGTACTAAGATGTCAGTCGTGGCTGAGTGACTCCGTAAAAGCGCAGCCCCCCATTGTTGTCTGCAATGAAGAGAACCGTTTTATGGTGGCCGAGCAGCTCCGTGCCATTGGCTTGAAGGCCGAAGCGATTATTTTAGAGCCTGCGGCCAAAAACACAGCCCCTGCGGTCAGTCTTGCGGCATGCTATATGATCGAGCATAAGCTGAATGAGCCTATGTTGATCCTCCCGTCTGACCACCTTATCAAAGGTGCTGAGGCCTTTGAAGAGGCGGTCCAACAGGCCACTGAGTTGGCCAAAGAGGGGCGTGTGGTCACCTTTGGTATCCCTCCGCAAAGCCCTGAGACGGGCTATGGCTATATTAAGTGTGGTGATACGTTAGGTCATGGTTTTACGGTCGATCGCTTTGTTGAGAAGCCGGACCTAGAGACAGCTACTCAATATGTTGCCTCAAAAGATTACTTCTGGAACAGCGGTATGTTTGTTGTTCAACCTGATCTCTATCAGGCCCAGCTCAAAGCCCACGCTGGCGATATTTATGATGCGGTTTTAGCGGCCTTCAAAGCAGCAACGGCTGATCTTGATTTTATTCGTGTGGATGCCGCCCGTTTTGGTGAGTGCCGATCTGAGTCGATTGACTATGCCATTATGGAGCGCACGGCGGTTGCGGCCCTGGTGGCGCTGAAAGCCTATTGGAGTGATGTGGGCGCCTGGTCTTCTGTTGCCGATGCAATGGAGCAGGACAACGAATCCAATGCGCTGTTTGGTGATGTCCTCTCGGTTGATACTGAAGATTGTCTGGTGAGGGCAGAGTCACGCCTGGTTGCTACCGTGGGCTTAAAAGGCTTGGTTGTGGTTGAAACCGCAGATGCTGTTTTGGTCGCCGATAAAGAGTGCTCGCAGCAGGTGAAGAAAGTAGTTAACCAGTTGGTTGAGTCTGGTCGCAAAGAGGTTGAGAGTCATACCCGCGTCTATCGGCCTTGGGGTTGGTATGAGACCATCTGCCTCAGCAGCCGTTTCCAGGTGAAGAGAATTATGGTCAAACCAGGTGAGCAGCTTTCGCTGCAGATGCACCACCATCGCGCTGAGCACTGGGTGGTTGTAAAGGGAACGGCGACGATTGTGCGCGGTGATGAGACCATTCTGCTGACGGAGGATCAGTCCACTTATATTCCGCTCGGCACTCAGCACCGGTTGGAAAACCCAGGCGTTATCCCTCTGGAGCTGATCGAGATTCAGACCGGCAGCTATTTGGGTGAAGATGATATTGTGCGGTTTGATGATCAGTATGGGCGAGCGCCAGAGCTTCACCCCTCTGCTGAGCCGGTTTAGGCGCGCTTAGGAAAAATCTAGAATGATTATAGGTACAGTGAGTGTTTGAGTTTTTTGCGCGATTGTCTGCAAGACTGTTCGATCTGCTCTGGGCAGTGGCTGCAGGTGTGCTTGCATACTATTTTCGGTTTAACCATGTTGAGATGCCGCTCAACTATCAGATCGTTATTTTGATTGGTGCTCTACTGGTTGCCATCGCCTCTTCATACTCCAATATCTATGCCTCTTGGCGGGGTAGGCGCTTGATGGTGATGTTTGGCCATCTTTTTGCCACCTGGGCGACAGGTTATGCTGTGCTGCTCGGTCTGCTGGTGTTTGCTCATCAGGCGGAGTACTTTTCTCGGTTGTGGCTCTTTTATTGGTTGCTGCTGGGCATTGGTGGTTCCATGCTTTTTCGCTACCTGATCTATGCGCTGCTGGGTCGGCTCAGAAAGCGCGGTATGAACCATAAGGGTGTGCTGGTTGTGGGTACGGGGGATTCTGCGCGAGAGGCTGTACAGGCGCTCAAAATGAATCCGTGGGCCGGTTACGATATTGTGCAGATGGTGCCGATCAATGGTTGTGAGATCACCTCGCCTTATCAGGGGATCCCGGTAGCCGGTAAAGGTGTTGACCTTGCGCATTTGGTGCAGACCTTGGGGGTTCAAGAGGTTTGGGTCTGTCTGCCTTTAAAGAAAGGGGACTATGTGAACCAGGTCCTCTATGACCTTCGCCACAGTACAGTCGATATTCGCTATCTTCCTGATCTTTCAGACTTTAGGCTCTTGAATCATCGTGCGACCGAGTTAGCCGGTTTGCAGATGTTGAATCTCAGCTGTTCGCCGATACGTGGGCTTAACTACTACTTAAAGCAGCTGGAAGATCGTATTCTTGGGTTGCTGATTCTGTTGCTTATCTCTCCGCTTTTGTTGTTGATCTCTCTGGGTGTCAAACTAAGCTCGCCTGGCCCGATTCTGTTTAAACAGTATCGAAACGGAATGGATGGGCGAAGAATCAATGTCTATAAGTTTCGTTCCATGAAGGTTCATGGTGAAGCGGAGGGTGTCGTGACCCAGGCTAAACGCAACGATGATCGCATTACCCGGTTTGGTCGCTTTTTGCGTCGGACCAGCTTAGATGAGCTGCCTCAGTTCTTTAATGTGATCCAAGGAAAAATGTCGATTGTGGGTCCGCGTCCACATGCGGTTGTCCATAATGAGCAGTATAAGGAGTTGATCGAGTCCTATATGAAGCGCCATAAAGTGAAGCCAGGGATTACCGGCTGGGCGCAAATCAATGGCTTCCGTGGAGAAACCGATACCATTGATAAGATGCAGAAGCGCGTTGAGTATGATCTGTTCTATATTGAAAACTGGTCGATTCTGTTTGATCTAAAAATTATTTTCTTGACCTTTTTTAAGGGGTTTTTTGATAAGAATGCCTATTAAGTGCACTGTTAGGAGTGCCTACTAAAGAGTGCCTATTAGTGTCTGTTGGGTAATGTCTGTTGGGATTGTGGGCTGCATGAATTGCATGAATGGTTAACCGTGAAGGGCCGATGTTTGTGGTTTGTCAGAAGAGGTGTAATGTCAGAAGAGGTGTAATGACTAGGATTTTTGGACTGGAGTTTCCGGTTTTTTATTTGAGTGTTCTTTGTGGGGGGTAGGGTCTCTTATGTATATGGCTCCACAGGCAGGGCTCGAACCTGCGACCCAGCGGTTAACAGCCGCTTGCTCTACCAACTGAGCTACTGTGGAACTGTGTTGGTACTTACAGGTTGATGTGATTATCATCAACAGCCTAATTTTATCAACGAATGGATATAAATCAAGTTGCTTGATGGTCATCGCCTCAACGTGGAATGCATGTTAATGATCAATTGACTTCAGGTCAATGTTTTTTTTCATTTTTTTTCGCTTTTTCCAAAAAGTGTGAATGATGTTTGAGGGTGTCGCACCCCATTGACGATGATCTCCAAAGCGTGTCGACCTGGGTAGTAGCGTCTTGTCGTTACCTCTTTAAAACTGTGGGACTTCTCAAGCCTTAAGGGCGGTTCGTTGCCTGCCAGTGTGAGGCGCTTAAACTTAAAGACTTTTCTGCTGTGGCGGCCGTTTGCTTTTAAGAGGTGTATGGCGTAGTCAATAATCAGGTCTTGTGGCTGTTTTATGTTCGATTCGATCTGGAACGAGAAGGTGAATGTATCGCCAATATAGGCTTTTCTCTTTTTGAGCGCGATCGGGCTGACGGTAACCTTCGGGCTGGCTGAGTACCCTTGAAGCTCAAAGGCTGCGGGGTAGCCCGCTTTGATGAGGGTGCGCGAAGCGTGCCGTGTGATCCACTGTCGGGCTTGCGTTGGCTGCTTAAGCCACCTCTTGCAGAGGGTGATGACCTGCTCGGGGTGATCTTTGGAGATGTCATTTAAGCTGTTGGCGACCGATTTGCGTACGTAGAGGCTCGGGTCATCTTTCAGTGCATCGAGCAAGGGGATCAAGGGCTCTGGGTTGTCGATAAAAGCGTTGAGGCGTGCGCCCCAGGGTAGCCGAGGGCGGCTCCCTTCAGAGACTAGGCGCCGCACATGATCGCTCTCATCCTGGAGCCACTGAGTAACCGTTTGATAGGTGAGGTCGAAGTGCGTTTCAAAGAAGGGGCGAATGGCAAACTCCGCTGAAAAGAGGTGGGTCAGCTGTTTAAGCAGGGGCAGGGCTGTTTTAGGGTGATCCAAACCGTAGGCCGCGACATAGTCAATGATCGGCCATGCAGCGAAGCCACGAAGCGGGTCATCAGGGTGTCCGAAGTCCCAATGTTTGGGTATTTTGCGCAGCAGAGGGGCCGCTTTCGGAAATGGGCTGGGTAGGGTGGCGTGCAGGGCCTGGATCAGGTGTGAGACACGCTCACGCATCTCCAGTGCGTCTAAGCCCTGCAGAGCCTGTCGTTTAAACTGTTGGGTTGGAAGTGAGGGGTCGATGGCGTGCAGCGCAGAGCCGATTCTCTTGATTGCACGGGCATCGAGCCCCTCTTTCATTGGCGTCATATGTAGGTCTTGCTAGGTCACTCTTACGCTCTTAACGCTCTTAACGCTCTTACGGCTATACGGCTGATGTGATACGACCGATCGCGTCTTGAAGTACCTCTATGCTGGTTGCGAAGGATAATCGACCATAGCCAGGTGCGCCAAATGCGGAGCCAGGCACCAGTGCAACACCGCCATTGTTTAGGAAGTGTGCTGCGAGTTCAACGTCATTGGAGACGCCGGGCAGCCGCTCAATCAGCGCTTTCATATTGGGAAAGGCGTAGAAGGTGCCATCGCCTTTGATGCAGCTGATCCCTTCAATGCCATTGAGTGCCTCAACCAGGTAGTCGTGGCGCTCTTTGAACGCTTTCACCATCTCGCCAATACACGCCTGAGGGCCTGAAATGGCGGCGGTGGCGGCGGCCTGAGAGATCGACGCCGGGTTTGAAGTGCTTTGTGATTGAATCTTCTTCATCGCTTTGATGATCTCGGCAGGGCCTGCGGCGTAGCCGATCCGCCAGCCTGTCATCGAGTAGGCTTTTGACACGCCGTTTAATACAAACGTTCGGTCGTAAAGCTCTGGGCAGACGGTGACGATATTGGCGAAGGGCTCATCCGTCCAGAGAATGTGCTCATACATGTCGTCGGTTGCCACCATGACATGGGGGTGTTTAAGCAGTACCTCAGCAAGCGCTTTCAGCTCGCTGTGTGAATAGGCTGTGCCCGTTGGGTTTGAGGGGCTGTTCAGCACCACCAGTTTGGTTTTGGGGGTGATTGCCGCTTCAAGTTGATCAGGTGTCATTTTAAAGCGGGTGGCGTCACTGGTCTCAACAATGACGGGCTCACCTTCGGAGATGCGCACCATGTCGGGGTAGGAGACCCAGTAGGGGGCGGGGATAACCACTTCATCACCTGGGTTGAGCAGCGCAAGGCTCAGGTTGAAGAAGCTCTGTTTGCCGCCGCAGGAGACCAGGATCTGATCGCTTTGATAGGATAGATTGTTATCACGAGAAAATTTGTCGATAATGGCTTGTTTTAGTGCAGGGGTGCCATCGACGGCTGTATATTTGGTCTGTCCATTTCGGATTGCTGCTATGGCGGCCTCTTTGATGAACTCGGGCGTGTCAAAATCGGGCTCGCCTGCGCCAAGGCCAATGATATCTTTGCCCTCTGCTCTTAACTCGGCAGCACGATTGGTTACAGCTAGCGTTGGCGAAGGTTTAATCAGTTGAACTCTGCGAGATAGTTTGGTATCCAAGATAGACCTCGTATAAATTAAGTGGTTGTTAATGGTTGTTAATAAATCAATTTTTGATCGGTGCCGGCTCACTATAGCGTTCTATAGCGTCACAGATCAGGTGGAGCAGTGATCGTTATGGCGAATGAACACAAAATCTTTGACCTTGTTACCCGCTTTGCCCCTGCTGGGGATCAGCCGGTTGCCATTGAACAGTTGGTTCAAGGTGTTCAGCAGGGACTGGCATCTCAGACGCTGCTGGGCGTAACCGGTTCGGGCAAGACCTTTACCATTGCCAATGTTATCAATCACCTACAGCGGCCAACGCTGGTGTTGGCGCACAATAAAACCTTGGCTGCACAGCTCTACGGTGAGTTTAAGGAGTTCTTCCCTAATAATCACGTGGAGTATTTTGTCTCTTATTATGATTATTATCAACCAGAGGCTTATGTTCCATCCTCAGATACGTTTATAGAGAAAGATGCATCGGTCAATGAGCATATTGAGCAGATGCGTTTGTCTGCCACTAAGGCGATGCTTGAGTACTCAGACACCATTATTGTGGCAACGGTTTCGGCCATTTATGGTCTGGGAGACCCTCGCGCTTACTTTAAGATGGTGCTGCACCTGGATCGTGGTGAGCCGATGGAGCAGCGCGCGCTTCTGCGCCGACTGGCGGAGCTGCAGTATACGCGCAATGAGAGCGATTTTCGTCGAGCCACCTTTCGAGTTCGAGGGGATGTGATTGACGTCTTTCCCGCTGAGTCCGATGATCAGGCCGTACGCATCGAGCTGTTTGATGATGAAATTGAGTCGATCAGCCTTTTTGACCCGCTGACCGGCGCAGTGGATCGTAAGGTGCCTAGGTTTACCCTCTACCCGAAATCGCACTATGTGACCCCTCGGGAGACCATCTTAGGTGCGATCGAGTCAATTAAGGAGGAGTTGGCTGAGCGTTTGGGTGATCTGGAAGCCAATAACCAGTTGGTTGAAGCTCAACGTTTATCCCAGCGTACGCAGTATGATCTGGAAATGTTGCAGGAGCTTGGGTATTGCAGCGGTGTTGAGAACTACTCCCGTTACCTCTCTGGGCGCGCGGCGGGCGAAGCACCGCCTACGCTCTACGACTATTTGCCCGATAATGCGCTGCTGGTCATTGATGAGAGTCATGTGACGATTCCACAGTTGGGTGCGATGTATAAGGGCGATCGCTCTCGAAAAGAGACGTTGGTTGAGTTTGGTTTTCGCCTCCCGTCGGCATTGGATAATCGCCCAATGAAGTTTTCCGAGTGGGAGGCGCGGGCACCGCAATCGATCTATGTCTCTGCGACACCCGGCCCTTATGAGGGTGAGCATGCGGGTCAAGTGGTCGAGCAGGTTGTGCGCCCTACGGGGTTGGTGGATCCAGTGCTGGAGGTGCGACCCGCGACCGAGCAGGTTGATGATGTGATGTCAGAGATTCGTATTCGAGAAGCCGCTAATGAGCGTGTGCTGGTGACCACCTTAACAAAGCGGATGGCGGAGGATCTCACCGGCTATCTGTCAGAGCATAATATTCGAGTGCGTTATCTCCACTCCGACATTGATACGGTGGAGCGTGTTGAGATTATTCGTGATCTGCGGTTGGGTAAGTTTGATGTTTTGGTCGGCATTAATTTATTGAGGGAAGGGTTGGATATGCCAGAGGTTTCACTGGTCGCCATTCTCGATGCGGATAAAGAGGGGTTTCTGCGCTCAGAACGGTCATTGATACAAACCATTGGTCGAGCCGCACGAAACTTGAACGGTAAAGCCATCCTCTATGCGGATAGCATCACCGGCTCAATGCAGAAAGCGATCGATGAAACCGAGCGACGGCGCAGCAAGCAGCTGCAGCATAATGAAACGCACGGTATCCAGCCCGAAGGGATACAGAAAAGTGTTGCCGATATTATGGAAGGGGCTTATGCCCCTGGGTCGGGCCGAGCGGCACCAGGAAAACGAAAAGTGGCTGAAGAGCGTGCCCAGTACAGCGCCTCTTCAGCATCTGCTTCGCTCACGCCCAAAGAGCTTGCAAAGCAGATCAGCCAGCTTGAAGAGCAGATGTATCAACAGGCAAAGAACTTAGAGTTTGAGCAAGCAGCGCGCATCCGAGATGAAATTAAAGCATTGCGAGCGCTGCTGGAGGTGGTATAGAGGGCCGAAGAAAGATGCCGAAGAAGGCCGAAGAAGGACAAGGCCGAAGAAGGACAGCCATAAAATAGCAAAAGCCAAGAAGAGCAATAAATGATCAGTGGTTGCTGCGCGCGTTTCTCCCAATTCATGCTTAAGCGCTAGAGAAGAGATAAAATATGCAATTTACATAGCTTGATGCCGAAGCGAAGGGGTCAGGTGGGCATGTTTGTAACGCTTAGAGAGCCTCTCGTCAGGTC
>JAYPBG010000050.1:0-689 GCA_038124075.1 Gammaproteobacteria bacterium | reverse complement strand
GTGGAATATGAAGAGAGGTGTGTTTGAAGAAGAGGAAGGAGGTATGAGGCCCTACGAAAACGCCTGCAAAGCTCCCTTCACCCACTTTTTATCGGCCGTTTGTTTATGGCGAGCCATCGATGCCTTGTTGCCTGAAACCACTGAAAACATGCTGCCATATTTTTTGATGGATGTAGCCCATTGATCTGCTTGAATACCTAAACGATCCAGCAGTGGCGGCGTGTCTTCGCTGATGAAGCCTTTTTTATCGCTTCTTATAACCCGCCCAGTCTCCTCAACTAACTGAAGATAGTCCTCAAATGAAAATGGAATGCAAGGTGCTTCATTTGATTGAGCTGCACCCTCAAAGTTTAACAGAGGTGCTTTGGGTAGATCAGCGTTTGGAAAAGGCGTAGCGCTTTTCTTTTGATATAGTTTGCTTAGGGCAGCGCTCTGCTTGTTTAAGCGATTTTTGATTTTATTTTTGACTTGATTGGTTTTTTTAGAGCGACTGTTGAGTGATTCAAGGTGCTCAAAGAGTCTGTTCTGAATGGAGGTAAAGTCAGATGATTCGCTGTTTTTTGCAATATTGGCACGAATTGGATTAAGGTCAACATAGGTCATGCAGGCGAGTAGAGCGGTTTCATCCAGTAAGGCTTGGCTTTTAAAACGGCCCTCCCAAAATCGACCTGTACAGCTGTCCTCTTTGT
>JAYPBG010000049.1:12389-15241 GCA_038124075.1 Gammaproteobacteria bacterium | reverse complement strand
AGCTGGAATTCTCATCTACTTCACCTCCACAACAGCGATTGAGTCATTAAGGTAGTTTTCTGGGATATAACCAATGGCGCCGGGTGTTTCAGCGACGCGCGTTCGCATCTCTTCAACACTGTTGACAACGATGGGGGCACCGGCTTTACCTGAAAAAATCAGTCTGTCCCAGCTTTTTCTTAATTGATGAGGGAGTACACCTAAAATTTTCTGGCAGAATGACTCATGCAGTGTCTCATCGTCAGGTAGCACAAAGACGGTAAGCCTTTCACCATTAGGCCAACTCTGTGTACGCATGCTGTAGATGGCGCGCAGTGTGCGCCGTTTGATGGAGTGATTGGCTTGGTTTTTGTGGTGTGTTATGAGAGAGAATGTTTCAGATGTGATGCCGATCGCGTCCTGAGTGGTAAGAGTTAAGGAGGTTGTTATCAGGGCTAGACTCAGTGAAACGGGTAAATGCCATTTTGATTTCATGTTACGCATAATTCCCTCTACGCTATTGAAAAAAGTGATTGAAAAAAGTAATAAGGATATAAATAAATACGTGCCGGTTAATTAACTATTTCGTACCCTCTTCTTTATATATACGCTAGTCAACGATATTCATTTGGTCAACACCACATTTCTTGTCACCTGAAACCTTGTCAACAGGCCATTAAACTCGTTACTATCCCTCCTCGATATCTCAACGTGATGTCAGGTCATAGGAATTTAATCAAAAGGCCAGGAAGCTGTCCGTTCATGTTTAAACATTATTTATTGGAGTCACTGAATTGAAAACGACACCTCTCCTGAGTCTTAGTCTTTGTGCGTTCGCTTCTGGATTTAATTTGGCCGATACAAGGACGCATCATAGCTTTTTGCGCAACGCTGTAATGGCAGCAGGCCGACCCCGTGTAGCGGCCAGTCAAGGTGCTCTTCAGACGGGGCAGGCGATGCGCAGACCTATCCATTCGGCGCCGATGGCTCTGTTTGCTGCGCCCATCAACCCGAGTGATGCGCGTGATGCAAATGAGGCACCTCGCCAATATAGATCACCCAACACTGAGTCGTTCAGCCGTTCAGCTCTAGAGAAGGCAAAACAGTTATCCATCCGTTCAGATTATTATGGCCTGTCCAAATACTTTTTGGGCATAAAAAAGGATCCGCAAAAGCAACAGGTCGCTGTTGCTCTGCTCGATCTTTGGGTAACACAAGGGGGGGGCGCTTTAAACAGAGCCGGGCTCTTTATTTCGCTTTTAGATCCTACCGGTGAATATCACGAATGGTTTGCGGATCACCTCTATGAGAAGGATGTTAACGTATTGGGTCGGTATATCCATCAGTTGAAACTCTCTGATGCCATCCTTGAGGGGCTTGTGCAGAAGCTGTTTGAAACGGACCCCGATATACTTCTAAGGCATATAAACTCGTTTATACCCGATAAGGATACGCGAACAACGATGCTGCCCCTCTTGATTGAGAAAGCGCCCGCTACGTTTTTTAATTGTTGTGAACATCTAAAGTTATCTGAGCAAGCGCTGCATGCTTATGCAGAAAAATATTATTTGAAAGCGCCGCGTGAGTTTGCGAAACAGATACGTCATTTGAAGATGTCTGTTGCTCAGCGTACCGAGTATGCCGTTAAGCTGGCGGAGCACAACCCAGATGTGCTGCGTGACCATCTTAAATTCTTTTACTCTCAATCTATGAGTGAATCATCTCAAGAAGCAATTCTCCAAAACCTTTTTCAGAAACATCTGCCTAATAAGGAGCGATGGTTATCGGGTGTTGTGGATTATCCAGTATTGGATGCCTTTTTGAATATGGGCTGCTGGATCGATACGGCGGTAAGCATCAATGGCTGCCCCCTATTGAGTCACGATAAAACCGCTGAGCTTATTCAATCTGTTGCAACATTGGACAACCCCGAGTTGGCCAAAAAAACGCTCAGTGCTTTTGAGCATGTGGTGTTGGGTCCGAAAATATGTCAATCAGAATTTGTTGAACTCACGGGGTCGCTGAGTCGATACGGTCTGGTCCAATCGCTCTATCTGCACAATATCATCCAGAACTCTGATCTCTGTATGGAAGAGAAAAAGTGCATTATTCAAGATTATGGCAATAAGGGGTTTAAAAATGCCTTTAAGCTCAGCAAACTGCTCGACTTTTTGATTCGATTAGAGGCGCTGGGGGATAGGCCGGAGCTGCAGTCGCAGCTGCTGTTGGCGACCTGCCCGAGCGTTGAGGAACCTGGTCTTGGGAAAAAGCACGTTTTACCTAAATTGATGATGAACACCAATTTGATGCAGGTGTTGATTCAGTTTGATCAAATGGATGATGGGTTATTCTCCCTGTCGAGGGCGATCGATCTTGATATTGAAGGCGTTAAAACCGCGTCGCAACTGCTTAAGGCCGTTAAAATGTTGGCCGTTTTTCTTCTCGGGCAGGAGGGGAGCAAGGAGAGTGTTGAGGCCATTGAGCGCTATTTTACTCGGGTTGAGAACCCCAGCGCCCTCTTGATATGGGCGACGCGACAGCATGAGTTTGCGATAAAGTCGCCGGCTCCGGGGCGTCTCAATTTGCCGTTGATGGAGAAGGTGTCAAGCTGGCTGATCTACGATGATCAACTGTCACGATACGCCGAACACCCTATGTTACCTGGATTGAAAGCGAAAAATGAGCAGGCGTTTCAACGCTGGTGTGCACGTGACATACCGCAGGATCTGGTGGTAACCCCTAACACGTTGCGTTCGAAAGTGGATTACAGCGCCTATAACGATCTGAATGACGGTGTTGAGATTGAATTTGAAGACCTGCATGAAGTCGATGAGCTGGAGGCGTTGGACAAACTGCTGCGCCTGTGCGATCGT
>JAYPBG010000049.1:0-12379 GCA_038124075.1 Gammaproteobacteria bacterium | reverse complement strand
AAGATATTTTCATGTGCGGTACATCCATTCCTGGCAGCTGTCAGCATGTGAATACACAAGGCGTGTTTAATCAAGGGTTGATTGGTTATATGCAATACGCGAAAATGGTTGGCATATGGAAGGGCGATAAACTCTTTGGTCGTAATATGCTCTTCCTCGGTTGGGATCAAGCGCAACAGAAACATGTACTGCTGATGGCGGCAAACAGTTATGGGCAGCCGGAGTGTGATGCAGGGTTTCGAGAGGTGATGAAACTGGCCTGTAAGGATTATGCTGATTGGCTAGGATTGGAGTTGCTTGACTCGTCCGGCGGATTGAATGACCCTTTCAATCTATCAGGCAGTACCGCAGTGCGTAAAGTGGATATTAAGCTGGGGGTGCCGACCTATTTTGATGGTTTGGGTAACTGTTCTGATGATATAACGCTCTATGTATACGAATAGGTTTTAAGACAACGCGCTATTTTTTGATATAGCATAGAGCCAAAGAAACAAAGAAACAAAGATGTAAGGTTAAGGTTAAGGTAAAACGCATGTCAAACCCGTCAAGGTCATCTTCAGGCTCAATAGCAAAACGTCTCTACCCACTCCTAAGAAAAGCCCTTTTCTGTATGGAGCCCGAAAAAAGCCACCATGCGGCACTGAATGGGTTGAATATGGCCCACCGTTTAGGGTTAAGTCGACTCATGGCCGCTCCGGCCCCTTCAAAACCGGTTACCACCCTGGGGTTAACCTTCCCAAACCCGGTTGGATTGGCAGCAGGCCTGGATAAGAACGGTGATTATATCGATGCGCTCGGCTCGCTTGGCTTTGGCTTTTTAGAGATCGGAACGATCACGCCTAAGCCGCAGCCAGGTAACCCAAAACCACGGCTCTTTCGGCTGGTTGAGGAGCAGGCGATTATCAACCGTATGGGGTTTAATAATCTAGGTGTCGATCACTTGGTGGCTCAAGTGCGTGCGAGCCGCTATCAGCAACAAGGCGGTGTATTGGGCATCAATATCGGTAAGAATATCTCGACACCGGTTGAGCGTGCTGTGGATGATTACCTGATCTGCCTTGATAAAGTCTATGAGCATGCAGATTATATCGTTGTCAATATCTCCTCGCCCAATACCCCTGGATTGCGCACACTGCAGTACGGCGATGCTTTATCTGAGCTGTTGGCGCCATTAAAAGAGCGGCAGCTGCAGCTTGAGGGCCGCTTTCAGCGTCGTGTGCCACTGGTGGTTAAGATCGCACCTGATATGAATGAAGAAGAGGTGGGGCTTGTGGCTGAACAGCTGTTGGCGCACGAATTGGATGGTGTGACGGCGACCAATACCACCTCTGGTCGGGTCGGAGTCGAGTCGAGCCGTTGGGCGAATGAAGCAGGCGGCTTGAGTGGTCGACCGTTAACGGCGCACTCGACCACCACGCTCTCGCGTTTGGCGATGCACATCGATGGCCGTATGGCGATTATTGGGGTGGGCGGCATTATGGCAGGCAGTGATGCGGTGTCCAAGTGGCGTGCAGGCGCGGATCTGGTTCAGCTCTACAGCGGTTTTATCTATGCGGGCAGCCCACTCATTGCTGAGTGTGTTGAGGCCTATGTTTGAAGAGGCTTATTTAAGCCAGTGTGACTTTATTGCAGGTCTCACTCATGTCCCCTGGGCTTGAGGAGGTTAAGCCGCTCTCAGCGGCTGAGATCAGATCATTAACGGTTTTATATTTTGGAAAGCAGGCGATGCTTGCAGATAGGGTGCTCTTAAAAGAGGGGGTTTGTTTAGGGGGTTCAGGCGATGAGCCGTCCAGTTGACACTCATGCTGGACGCGTGAGAAGTTATCGCGAAGGTTGTCTAAGATGGCAAACGCCGCTTGTTCAGAGGTGTCGGGCATAATAATAAAAAAGCCGACGCCTATATTGCGTCCAATAATATCACTCTTTCTTAGGCGGTGCTGTAAAATGTGTGCGATGACACGCAAAACGGCGTCCCCTATGGTGTGCCCATAGTGATCATTGATCTGTTTGAAGTTATCAACCGAAAGAAACGCAACCGCGAGTGGAAGATTGTTTCGCTGTGCGCGCTCCATACGGTGGAAGAGGCGATCGTAACAGTAGTTGTAATGGTAGAGCCCTGTAAGATTATCTTTAACGTTTTGTGAGCCAAAGTAGCGTGATCGCTTCGCTTTTGCCTCTATGGAGACCGCTAAGGCGGTAGCGGGTATGGATTTGATTAAAAAATCATCTGCGCCACTCTCTAAGGCCTCCATCTGTTTCGTTACATCCTCTTCGCTTGAGATGAAGACCAATGATAGGTAGTCATATTTTGGGTAGTATCTTATTGCCCTTGCAAGCTCGCTACCACTGATTTCTGGCATATAGAGATCGATTAGGACCAGATCAGGTTGGAAAACATCGAGCATACTGAACGCATGCTTTGGATTGAGAATCACCAAGGTGTTCATGCCGGCATCCTCCAGTATGGTTGCAATTACCGTGCATGAGGAGAGTGTATCATCGACAATCATAATCCGCAGTGGATCTTCATTGTGTGTGAAGATCATCTCGTCAAGCTTCTCGACCAGCTGGTGGCATTTAATAGGTTTCTCAAGAAATGCATCGACCTTGGCTTTTGCGGCAACCAATTTGGCCTCAAGTGTCTGATCATCACTGTAGCTGAGCTGTAGGGGGCGCTTACGGCTTACGGTTAGGTGCTCTCTTATCGACTCGTTAAACGCTGGAAGGTCATCATAGGCTTTCGGCGATGCTTGCTCGATCAGTACAATATCGGGAATAGCATTGGGGTTACCTTGGATGGATGCGACAAGCTCTTTAAGTTCAGTAAAATGTGAAGTGGCGATATTATATACCTCACACTCACGCATAAGGTCTTTTACGGATAGGGCATCCGCATTTATAATCGCAAGTGATAATGTGGCTCGTTGTATGTTTTCTTGATCTATTTTGCTCATGCTCGCTGCTTAGCATCCATGTAAGATGAATGATGTAAGGTAATAGGTAAGGTAATAATGAACATCGGCTTATTATCGTGATTTAATATCGCTATTCATGTAGTGTATTCATGTAGTGAGTATAGTTAATACCGTCTTTTAGTAAAATGGTTATAGTTAAGTAATAAAGAGAAGGGGATATCATAGTGAGTGATCATGATCATGAAAAGGGGGTGGAACAGACGCCTGGCGTCGTGTTTGATAGCATAGTCTCCCGCCGCTCTACGCCCAAATTAGTGGCGCCTGGGCCTGAGGCGAGCCAACTGCAGAGGATCCTTCTGGCGGGTGAGTGTGCACCTGATCATGGTCTGCTGAAACCCTGGCGTTTTTACATTGTATCGGGTGAAGCGCGGGCCCGTTTAGGGGCGCTGTTTGCGCAAGCGGATACGGTGGATCAGAGTGATCAGAGAGCCGTAGAAAAAGCGACGTCAATGCCGTTACGCGCCCCGCTGCTCATTGTCATCACCTCAACGTGTACGCTGGGCAGTAAATTTCCAGAGTTGGAGCAGATGATGGCGGTCAGCGCCGCTGTTCAGAATATGCAGCTTGTGGCGCATGAAGAGGGGTTTGCCGCTATGTGGCGTACCGGCACCATGGCCTATGACCCCCATGTAAAACGCTGTTTTAATGTAGCGGAGCACGATCAGATCATAGGTTTCCTTTATGTTGGAACGCCAGAAAAAGTGCCCGCCCCACGCAACCTAGAAAAGATGGCCGCGCGCCTCAATGAGCGCGCCTTTGAGTGGCAGGGTCAAGATCAAGTGAGTGCTTGGCAAGCGCTCGAGGATTAGGCGCGCAGCATACGAGATAAGAAACATGAGCAGTAGCGATATAACGCAAGTACCAGGGGAACCGCGGGAGCGGAAGATTTCAGAGCCTTACCGTTCACGTATAACGCAGCTGATTGGCGAGATTGAAAAAGTCCCCATTGCAAAAGAGATGGGCTTTGAAATTGTCCACTACGATGGCTCTGTACTTCAGATGAGTGCACCACTGGAGGCCAATATTAATGATAAGCAGACCGCGTTTGGCGGCAGCTTGGCCTCATTGGCCATGCTCAGCGGTTGGTCCTACGTCGTCTTAGCGATGCCGCAGAGTGCCGCTGAGCGTTCTGATACCGTCATCGTTGAGTCATCTTTAAAGTTTATAAGGCCGGTGAAGCACCGATTTTACTCAGAGGTCTCTGTCGAAGCCTCTGAGTGTGAGCGGTTTCATGCCCGCTTCGAGCGCAAGGGGCGTGCAAAATTGAGCCTTACGGTAACCGTATATGATGAGACAGAGTCGAAACCCGCCATGACAATGCAGGCGGTCTATGCCGCCGCGGTTCGTTCGGCCTGATTCAGCTTAAAGAGCCCTGTTACTGCCTAATGCCCTCAAGTGAAATATAGATCTGCACAACCTCCGAGGCGGGCCCTAAGTTGTAGTTAAATCCAAACGCTTTTAACTCGATCTCAGTTGCCGCCTCAAAGCCCTGGCGGTATCCACCCCAGGGGTCGGTGCCTCCGCCAATGTATCGTGCATTGAGTACAACGGGCTTGCTGATCCCTTTTAATGTGAGCAGTCCTGTGATTTTTGCTCTTTTATCACTTGTGAGCGTGATGGATTGGCTGACAAAGGTGGCTTGGGGGAACTGTTTGACATCGAAGAAATCTTTATCGCGCAGATGTTTGTCGCGTTCTGCGTGATTGGTATCCAAGCTGTTGGTCTCTATCGTAACATTGACCGATGAGTTTTCAGGTTGCGCTTCATCCAAATTGAAGCTGCCAGAAAAACGGTTAAAGCGTCCCATCAACCAGCTGTAGCCGAGATGCTTGATTTTAAATTGTATAAAGGCGTGCGCCCCCTTTGTGTCGATCATATAGCGCTGCGTCTCAGCATGGCTGTATGTAGCAGAGGTGGCGAGCGTAACGAGGGTGAGTGTTAGGGTGAGGGTGAGAGTGATGCAGAGCCTGGTAGTGTGATGAACAATCCGTTTTAAAATCCGCTTTAAAAACATGAAACACCTCGATGATCTATCTGTTTCGGTCAGTGTGGGGCTTGCTGTGCTGTGTATGTTGCGTTGTGTGTTGCTTTGGAAAACAGATGCGCCGCAGTGTGTCATCTTTATCAATAAAATGATGTTTCAACGCAGCGGCACTGTGCCCAATGACGAGCGCCGCTAAACCGTACGCGGTCCACCGATGCAGGTCGCCGATATAGAGTAGCACGCTTTCATGCACACGCCCTACCGAAGGCAGAGAAAGATGCTCGCTTAGGGTTAACGGCTCCCCATTGCCCGTGGTTATGATGTAGCCCGATACCAGTAACAGGATAAGGCATAAATAGAGAAGGGTGTGGATCGTGTAGGCTGCGTATCGCTCCATTCGGTGCTCGGCTAAAGGGATGGGGCGCTGGCTGAGCAGTAGAATCAGCAGGCGCAGAGCCGTGAAGAGGGCGACGATCAGGCCAACAACTTTATGCCAGTATGGCAGTGTGTGGTAAAGCGAATCGTAATAGCTCAATCCAACCATGTAGAGCCCCTCAAAAAAGAGGAAGGTGATGGCAATGAATGAGAGCCAGTGGAGGGAGATCGAAGCCCATCCGAAATGAGCTATACTGTTGCCAAAGCGCGGTGGTTTTCTCATGAAGGCTCCCTTCCTTTAGATAGATGCAAGCACAGCCGAAAAGATGATCAAAATGCAATCAATTTTAGGCGTGAGAGCAAAGGTGAGAAAAAAGGTGAGAATAAAGGTATTGCGCTAGGGTAGCACTTAAGTATACAATCGCGCCACTGATTTGGAGAGGTGTCCGAGTGGTTGAAGGAGCACGCCTGGAAAGCGTGTATGGGCTAACGTTCATCGAGGGTTCGAATCCCTCCCTCTCCGCCAACAAGCGAATAATAAGTAACTAAACCCATCTTAGATCATTACTCTCTTGTGCTCTTTTGTAAATTGTACTCTCTTGTAAAGAACCTGGAGTCTGCCTTCGGCGTCATCCAGGCTATCGGCTCTCTATACGTTTACATTTACGTTTACCGTTCCTATTGTAAAACCGCTTGGTATTGAATGCTTTGATCAGGCTGCTTTTCTAATGTTAAGTGGAAGGTTGTGCAGCCGCTTCCATAAGGGTAGGGTATTTCAAAGTCATCGGCTATTTGAGCCAGAATGGGGTTGCAGGGTTGAACCAGTGTTGTATGCTCGGTTTCAAACGTGCCTGATGCTTTAGGGTTGTTCCAGAACAGAGTGCCTGACACAGTCTCGCGACCGGCGCTGTCGCTCGTCATTTCCCAGCCAGCCATGTCGATCAGCTCATTAAAGAGCAGATCGAGTTGCGCCTGTTGGCGAGTATCATTCGGCCGTATGGCGCCAGCTGCCAGCGGTTGAGTGTCCGCTTCTTCGTTTTGGTGTGCGTTTAAGGTAATGCTGTTTAAGGCGACGTTGTTTAAGGCGTGTGAGCAGCGCATGAGGGCGCGCGCCTCTGAGCGAGGCGTGTGTATAAAAGCTGTGGGTGTGGGTCGAGAAGAGTGTCTCTGTCCGCTCAAAGGGAGTTGAAATGCAAGCGGAGATAAAAATGCGGTGACTTTCATAGGATTTGTCCTTAAATACCATTCTGAATGTTAATTAAAGTGTTAATTACAGGGTTAAAGTAAAGCGTTTGGAATTATCCATACGCAGTTATCAGCATGCAATATATCGATTATGAAACAGGAGGTCAATTGTCATATGCAACCTACTCTTTACAGCAGCGGCGCTCTATTTGCTCAGAATCCGCATGAGCTGTGTAACCGTTCAGCCGTGAATAACGTGAATAAAACAGACGCTTCTGTGTATTGTGATCTTTCTGTGTTAGAACCTGATAACAGCACGTATCATCTTGCATGTGTTGCAGGTGGCGCGTTGCGCTCGTTATATGATGCGGTTTCCGATGGCACGACTCGCTTTCTTAAGCGCATTTATGCGGTGGGTACAGCGATGGATAAAGCGGTATCCCTCTCTCTATCCCTCCCTGTGGCATACGCAGGTGAGGCGGAAGAAGATGAGGTGGAAGACGATCAAAACGGCCCCTATGGTTTTCAGAGAAAGATAAAAAAACTTGTCCACATATTGGCGGAAAAAGGGTGTGCGCAAAACAAAATTGAGCAGACGCTCTCCCTGATTGATCGAGAGACTCAGCTCGATGCGATTCTGGACGATCTGGAGGGGCATCTGGACAGCTATGACGAAGCAGGGTTGCGGCGCTATATTATCCGCTCACTTGGGTATGGGTATGCAACCGATAAGCGCCTTACTCTCGCGTATTTCCCCAGCGGACTTTTTCGTGAAGATCTGAATCAGCAGTTGGGAAAGCAAATTATACGTTTTATTGATGATAATTTCAGCGATCTGGATGCTTATATACAGCAGTATTTAATCGCGCGTTGCATCGATGCAGGGAACATTCGCATGGTTTACGATAAATTCCAGCGTTTCCTGTCCGTCAATTATGAATATAGGGCTGCCTACCTATCTGACAACGCAAACACAATTCTGTTTACGGAGGCCAATGAGTATGACCAGGTCATGGTGAGTATTCTTAATCATGAGTTTGAGCACTGTGGTTGGGATAAAATGTACGGCAACAATGGCTGTTATTGGCCTCGTGGTGATGAAGAGAGCGAAGCCCGTTTTGATACCTTGATTGCACACTTTACAAAAAAGATCCGTTCATCAAATAACATTGTGCTTACAATCAAGCAGGAGGCCGACAAGTATGGTATTTCAGATTACGATTATGATACCGATTATGACACCATTATTGGGCTTTTCGATGAGTTTGTTCTGGATTTTACGAACAATAACAAGGAGCAGACATTACGCTTCTCTTGGTTCTTGCCCGGTGCAGATGTGGGCGATACGGTGACACTCTTTAATCATGAGCTAGACATTGTTGGGCGTACGATGGATGGGCTCTTTTTTGTGGAAACAGAGTATAATATCGAGTGCAGGGAGAAGAGTAGGGATGAGTTTCTTTTCGCACTGTCACTGCTTATGTGGCAGCTGAGTATCATCGAGAAAGCTCTGGTCGCATTGAGCGGGGATGCTGCATCTGTCTATTCAGCGGGATGGAATAAGCAGGAGTATCGACCCAATTTACGTTCAAATGTCGAACATTTTCTTTCAGACCGCCTTCTTGAGCCCTTTGATCATTATGCTTTAGGGCAGATTGAGTCGTTTAAAAAGGCTCAAAAAGCGCGATGCAGGGCGGCATGGGCGCATCGTGCTGATGAGGCGGTGCTGAAGGCGTTCTGTTTAGAGAAAGGGGCGATTGATATTGATTGGCGTGTTGATGATGGTGGTGATAATAATAATTATGATGATACTTGCGACGGGGGTGAGTAGAGAGGTGAGCTAGGGCCGACAATGTGTGACGACAATGTGTCGGCCCCAGCTCTTATAAAGCATCTGAAGGCTGTACCTGAGTTAGACAGCCTTAGTTAGACAGCCTTAGTTAGGCAGCAAATGCGCAACCGCGTCACGCTCTCCAATCAGCTCCTCTTCAGTGGCTTTCATCTTCTCTTTGCTGAACTCATTGAGCTCAACATTTTGGACGATTTCAAAGTCACCGTCTTTGCACACAACAGGGAATGAGTAGATCAGGCCCTTTTCAACGCCATAGCTACCATCGCTGTAGATGCCCATGCTGACCCAGTCGTTTTCAGCTGAGCCCAGTGCCCAATCACGCATGTGATCGATGGCGGCATTGGCGGCCGAAGCAGCACTGGAAGCGCCGCGTGCTTTAATGATGGCAGCACCACGTTGCTGAACGGTTGGGATAAAGTCGTTTTTATACCAATCATCTTCTACTAGATCCGTTGCAGGGGTTCCATCCACTTTGGTTTGATAGATGTCTGGGTACTGAGTAGAAGAGTGGTTGCCCCAAATGGTCAGATGAGTGATGTCGTTGATTGATTTATCTGTTTTCTGAGCCAATTGAGTCAATGCACGGTTGTGATCAAGGCGTGTCATGGCTGTAAACTGGCGTGGGTCAAGATCGGGCGCGTTTCGCTGTGCAATCAGTGCATTGGTGTTGGCAGGGTTGCCGACAACAAGGACTTTTACTTTGCGATCTGCTACGTCATTTAAGCTTTTGCCTTGTCCTGAGAAGATGGCGGCATTGGCTTCGAGAAGGTCTTTACGCTCCATGCCAGGTCCACGAGGACGTGCGCCGACTAACAGTGCGTATTGTGCATCTTTGAAGGCGACGTTAGGGTCGTCACTGGTGATGATTCCTTGTAACAGCGGGAATGCACAGTCGTCAAGTTCCATAGCGACGCCTTCTAGAGCGCCAAGGGCCGGTGTTATTTCAAGCAGTTGAAGAATAACAGGCTGGTCTTTACCCAGCATCTCGCCAGAAGCGATTCTGAACAGAAGTGAGTAACTGATTTGGCCAGCTGCACCGGTAACGGCGACTCGGACGGGTTTCTTCATAGATGATTGCTCCAGTATAGAAATTAATCACATTGGGTTCGAATAGAGCCGATATTGTAATGCTTGTCGTGCTGATTGGCTACGCCTAATATTGAGTTACCTAACGATTAGGTTGGAAAAAGGGCTGAATTTGAGCCGATATTGGTGGTAAAAGTGAGCGGCTTGACCGATGTCGAAGAGAATCCGTCGGCTCATTTTTTCACGTTCTCCCAGTCGCCCTGAGTCGATTGCTGCCTGCAGCCTTGGGATAATGATGCGCAGATCACGCAGATATTGGTTGGCTTTGGCTAAGGCTATGAGGGGCTTAGCATCAGGGTCATTTGAGAAGAACGTTTGAATGCGTGGGCTTTTCTCAATACGCTGATTCAATGCCCGATCAAACTGCTGGAAGTTCTGGATCGTCTGTTCGCAGCCCTCTTTGGGGGTAAGGCGAATGGTCAGGTGAGTGGTCGCTGTCGAGGTGAGTTGAGCATCCCACATATCCTCCATGCCAGGGACAAAGGTGGGACCCCAGAGTGCTTTGGCGATTTCTGCATAGCTGGGTGTGAGTGCACGCATAGAGCGGTGATCCAGCCCGACCAGCCTATAGCGCTCTGTCAGTGAAGCGCCATTTAGGTCGGTCAGTGAGTCCAGTGAAAAGGCATCGTTTAGCCTATCGACTAAAAATTGGTTTGTCTGTTGAAGGTCGCCATGAACCTGAACGGTCTGCTCGGCAACGCGGTAGCGTTTGAAGTCGTCGATGATTTGATGGTTGAACAGAGGGTTGGGGTAGGCTGTCCCATTCAGCGTGATGATCTCTTGCGTCAGCAGCTGATGCAGTGAGTGCCCCTCAATGTCAATGCCTTGGCAGTCACCTCGGCTGAGAGGTTCGATCAGCCCTTTAAGAGTCGGGTTGTAAAAGAACTCGGTTGTCACTGTGTACGGGTCCTCTACGTCACGCGTAGCTTGCCAGTAGATCTTATGCTGGTGCTCATGATAGCGATGAAGCAGATCGACTTGAATGTTCGCCAGTGCGTTCATCGCTTGCTCTGAGATCGGTGCGTTATTATTCGAAATCACTTTTCCGAACTCTTGGCCTTTGAGTAACACGGCATCGTGAAAAGCCGCCACGCCTTGGCTGTTGCTGTGTGCCGCATGCGTGTCCGATCCATGGTAGTAAAGCGCGCCTCTTGAGAGGATGGGTGCGCGCGTGTCGCTCACAAGCTGACTGACTTCAAAGCTCCGCTTATTTAAGTGCTGTGTGATGAACCACGTTTTTTGATCGTTCTGTTGCAGCTTGTTGAGCGTCTCTTCTGTTGGGGGGTGGAAGCCAGCGGCCCTGGCCTCGCACTTAGCCTCTTCGTTCTGCTTTTTGCCTGCGGGCAGCGGCATTAATTTTCTAATGACGGTACGGGTGCTGATCTGTTGTTCAAGAGTGTGCTCAATCGGTTGTTCAACGGTGTAGAGATCGGCACCGCTGCCACCGCCCAGGATCACCTCACCAAAGGACTCACCTTCGAGAAGGTAGTAGGTGCGGTTGTTTATGCTGTGCGGATACGCTAAATCGGTTTTACAGTGTGGTTGGAGGGGGGGGTGGTGGCTGTGGTTGTGTGGCTGGATATCGTATAGATAGGCCGTGTAACGCAGCGTGCCCTTATTGGGCGTTTGCCTGTTTGTTTGTCTGTTGGGAGAAGCGGTTGTGGGTATCTTGGTGGTTGATGCAATAGAAAGGTGCATAAAGGAAAGACCGTTATTAAACGTTATTAAATGCTTGTATCGTTAAGAGCCAAGGGGGGAAAGTCTATAGACTCTTGCCCCCTATAACAAGCACGCGGTCAGGTTTTAGGTGCTTATAGTGTTTTCGGTACTGATTGTGTTGTACAAGACATTAATGGTTTCAGTCTGATCTTCTGATAGGGTCGAAGACTGTTGTAGATCAGAGAGTATTCTCTTGGCGTTCAGAAGCACGCCGTTCCGTAAAGATGGATCGTTTGATTCGTTGAATATGGACACAAGAGTAAGCACTTGATCAATGGCTTCCTCAACACTGAGCCCCTGTGTGTTTGAGGCGGCTGGTTCTGGTAGGGTGGCCAGCGCAGTCGTTGATTCAGCTGTCGACCCTGCTTCGATGGCTAGAAGCTGGTCGCTGCTTTTAAAAGGCGCAAGTTGCTCTTTCATATCGTAGATCTCTGCAGATTGGTGGTTGAGTAATCCAAACTGGCGATCCTTTTCCTCTTCCGCCAACCTTGGATTTGCTTGTATGGCCCCATAGGCGATTGCGATTCGAGTCAGTGCGCCTTCTAGCTGTTCTTCAAAATCGTTAATATTGATCAGGCTATCTATAAAGCCTTGGCTGGGGGCACCCTCCCCGTAAGCAGCTTCAAGTGTTGCCAATGTGCTTTCAAATAGATGCTGAAGAGTCTTATGGTCATCTTCACTATGAAGCGCAGAGTCTCCAGATTCAACCTCAATATTTACAAGCCCAAAGAGCCCTTCGCTTCCTGCAGGGGTCCAGTTGCTAATGTCGGTCTCGTGCTTTACAAAGTGCTCTTGCAGCTCCCCCAGTTGGAGCGATTGAACTTCTCTAAGTGCGTCTTGTTGGACCTCTGACATTGCACCAGAGAAGTAACCTTCTGATTGTCCCCACCCTTGAAGAATAGGGGGATGGGGCTTGATGCTGTAATAATCATAACGATAAACAGGTCTTAACGAAACTTCATAGCTGAGCGCCTTGCCACTGCCGTTTTTAAGCGTTGTTTTGATGCATACAGGGTCTCTCATTGATACAGCCCGTGTAAAGTCCTGCTCTGAGGTATAGCATCGTGTGTCCTCGTTGCCTACTGTTCCTACTGTTTCAGCCTGAGCAAGTAGGATTTTGTTTTCTTTGAAAAAAGAAGGGATTTTTGGGCTCTTCTCCGCTTTGTTGAGGTTGTCACATTGCCATATAGAACATAGATCGCT
>JAYPBG010000048.1:12673-15408 GCA_038124075.1 Gammaproteobacteria bacterium | reverse complement strand
AATAGAACAAATAACAACCTAATAGGCTGCTATTTCGCGCCAGCGACTAAGTACACGCCTCAGCGTCCAGACGGTGCGCCAGACGGTGCGCTCGAAAGTGGTTGGAATATGGAAGAGAATGTCGAGTGGTAAACCCTTGAGGGTTCTTTCTCTACTATAGCCCTGTTTATAAAACAGGGCTACGTTGTGTTCTCAATTTTTGAATTGTCAACACACCCTAGTGCTCTGGCTGGTTTAAAATTTTTTCAGCTTAAAATTTTTTCTAATATCACGTTATTTCAGATGCAGTTATTTCGTACCCATTTCTTATACGTACATTATCTTCGTACTATTCGTATTATTCGTACTATTCGTATTATTCGTACTATTCGTACTATTCGTACTATTTATAAGGTTAATACAGAGTAAGGGCTAGACTTTGAGTGATACAGTATCTCAACAAACAACACAACAACAAGCCCTGCAGCCCTCTCTGCTGGATCGTCTTACTGATTATGAACCAGAAGAACAAGCGGCATCACGCTACAAACGAGTGATCAGCGAAGAGCAGTGGTATCAGCTGATACGACGTGACCTGACCTGGCTGTTTAATACCTCTAAGCTTGAAGCGGTTGTTGATTTAGAAGCCTATCCAGAGGTTCAGTGCTCGGTGCTCAATTATGGCTCCGAGGAGCTGACCGGCAGCAGTATGGCGGCCATTACGACAGAGGCGCTTGAGCAGCGTTTACGTGAAACGGTTTTACGGTATGAGCCTCGCTTGGTGCCCTCGTCATTAACCATTACGGTAGAGTTTGAAGGTGTCGGTGCGGGTAAGCATTCGGTAGGGTTTACCATTGAGGGGCAGTTGTGGGCGCACCCCATTCCGATGCACCTCTACTTAAAAACGGAGGTTGATCTTGATTCAGGGCATGTCGAGATTGATTGAACATTAGAGGTTGTGCGGCGATTATGGATCCAAGGCTTTTAGAGCACTATAACAGTGAATTGCAGTTTATGCGTGAAATGGGTGGGGAGTTTGCACACGCTTTTCCGAAGGTGGCGAGTCGCTTAGGCCTCGATGGCTTTGAGTGCGCAGACCCTTATGTTGAGCGCTTGCTTGAAGGCTTTGCTTTTCTGACCGCCAGGTTGCAGCTGAAATTAGAGGATGAGTTTCCAAAATTTACTCAGCATCTTTTGGAGATGATCTATCCGCACTACTTGAAACCGCTCCCTTCTATGTTGATTGCTCAGTGTCAGCCCAATTTAAAAGAGAGTAACCTTGCCAGCGGTTTTACGTTACCAAAGCATACCGTATTACGCAGCCGCGTTGCTGCAGATGAGCAGACCGCCTGTCAGTTTCGCACCTGTCAGGAGGTGACACTCTGGCCGCTTCAGATGAAAGAAGCCGCTTATTTGAGCAATCCGATTGAGATCGCTCAACGCGGTATACAGCCTTCGAGCCAGGTGCGTGCAGGGTTGCAGATTCGGATTGAGACGACGGCGGGTTTAACCTTCAGTGAGTTGAGCTTGGATACCTTACCCATCTATTTAAAGGGCAGTGGCGAGCGGGTGATGCGCTTACTGGAGCAGATTCATGCAGACACCACGCAGGTTGTGATTAAGCCGGTTGATGCTCAACCATCTGAACAATCACCCTCTATTTTGCCAAGTGCTCATATTAAGATGTTGGGTTTTGATGCAGATCAGGCGCTTCTACCCTACACAGAGGCCTCCTTTCAAGGCTATCGACTTCTGCAGGAGTATTTTCATTTCCCTGAGCGGTTTCAATATGCTCAATTGATGGGGCTGAATCAGCACCTGCGCAGCTGTCACTGTAAAAGCATCGATATTATTCTTCTTTTTGATAAGAGTGAAGAGCGGCTGCATCAGGCGATTGATGCCAGCTATTTCCATCTTTTTTCTGTTCCCGCCATTAATCTGTTTAAAAAAACCTGTGATCGGATTCATGTGGCAGGCCGTACGGTGGAGCACCATGTGGTTGCTGATCGAGTGCGACCGATGGATGTTGAGTTGCATACGGTTGAAGAGGTGAAAACGTATCGCGCCGGTAACAGTGATCCAAAAACTTTCTACCCGTTATATGACAGTCGGGCTTCGCTGCAACGCGAGCAGAGCAAAGCCTTTTATACGGTGATGCGGAAACCTCGGCGCCCATCGGAACGTCAGCAACGTATTGGTGCGCGCTCCAGCTATATTGGCAGTGAGACGTTTATTTCTTTAGTCGATGTTGATCATGCCCCGTTTGACCAAGATGTTCGGCAGATTGCTGTGGAGGCACTCTGCACCAATCGAGATCTGCCTATGCATATGCCGACCGGCTTAGCGAAGGGTGACTTTACGCTCTTATCGAATGCACCGGTCGAAAAAATCGTAGCGCTTTCAGGGCCTACGCCCCCTAAGGCCAGTTGTGCACGAGGTGATACGGCTTGGAGATTGATTAATCATCTTCACTTTAATTACCGCTCTGTGCTCTCACTGGAGAACGAGCCGGCGCATGAGGTGGCAGAGCATGGGGTGCACGGTGAACAGCACAGTAGCGCCAATTCACGTGCAGCAAAAGTGCGACAGCTGCTCTCGCTCTATGCGCAAGGGAGTGATCCTTCGTTAAAAAAACAGATCAAAGGCTTGGTCGCCATCGATGTTAACAGTAAAGTCAAGCCGTTGATGCAGGGAGGTTTGCCCAGTTTGGTGCGCGGCATTGAGATTCGGTTGACCTTTAATGAGGCGTGCTTTGA
>JAYPBG010000048.1:5103-12663 GCA_038124075.1 Gammaproteobacteria bacterium | reverse complement strand
CGGTCTGTTTATATTGGGCAGTGTATTGGCGAAATTTTTCAGCCGCTTTGCTTCTCTCAACGCGTTTACGGAAACGGTGATCATCTCGACGTTGCGCGGAGAGGTGAAGCGTTGGCCGTTGGATGTTGGCATACGGAGCGCTGTGTAGCTGTGAAAGAGCGTGATATAGAGCAGCTTTCAGCGTTGGTTTCGGCTGCAGAAGCGACGCTATATAAACAGGACTTTAATTCGCTTATGCGCACCTTGGAAGCGGCGTTGTTTCAGTACCCGAGGTGGGGGACGGCGCGCCAGCCTCAAGATGATCCGCTGCGCATCGGGCAGACGCCCTCACTGGCCTTTGCATCGGCCTCTGTGCCGTCGATTACGCTGGATGACGCAACCGCTAAAATAGTCATTGAGCAGGCTTTTTTAGGGTTGCTGGGGGCCAACGGCCCGATGCCGAATCATATCAGTGAGTATGTGAATGAGCGCAGTCGTCACCATCAAGATCATACTTTAAGCGCTTTTTTTAACCTCTTTCATCATAGAATTTTAACGCTGTTCTACCGCATTTGGGCGGAGAGTGAGCCGGTGACCTATCTTGATCGTCCTGAACAGGATCGCTTCGGGGGATACCTCTCTGCGTTGATGGGGCATAGAGAGGAGGTGCCTGAATCGCTGCACAGTATGCCGCGTGCACTGGCTGGGCACTATACGCAGATGGCGCCTACAGCAGAGGGCGTGGCGGCGATTGTGACACATTGTCTTGGTTTACCGGTTGCTGTCGAAGAGTTTCAAGGGGCGTGGCTGCCTCTGGAGAGAGAGAATCAGTGTGGCCTGGATGGAGTGACTCAGTTAGGTGGGGCTTTTTTTCTGGGAGAGCGCCACTACTCCTCGGCGGCATCATTTAAAGTGGTGGTGGGGCCGATCGAGCAGCGTGATGATTTTTTTGCATTAAAGCCCAAGGGTGAGCTGCGTGCGCTACTGAATCAGCAGATTCAAGAGTATGTGGGTTTTGAGTTTACGTGGTGTTTTGAGGTCCGAGTAGATAAGTCTCTGCTAGAGGGGGAGGCTTTAGGTGCTGATCAAGACAATGTTCAGCTGGGTTGGAACACTCTGTTATCATCCAATGTAACGGATGTCGCGCAGGCAGGCACGCAGCCCTATCAGGTGATCTGCTGTTAAGGTGTCTGTTTAGGAGTCGGTAGGATAGGATAGCTTTTAGAAAGAAGAGGGGATAGAAACATGAGTGACAATGGCGATACATTGAACAACTTGTTGAGTAAACTGAATGATCTGTGCAGTCAATCCATGCAGAATGCGACAGCCTTCTGCTGTCGAGAAGGTAACCCATATGTTGATGTTGCTCATTGGCTCTATCAAATGCTCTTTTTCCAGGACTCAGATCTGCTGAGAATTTTACGCCATTATGACGTCAGCAGTGAGCGTTTGGCAAAAGAGCTCTCTCTTTTTTTGGAGACCTTGCCGCGTGATGCGGGTGCCGGGCTTGTAGGCTACTCCAGTCATCTACAAGATGCGCTTGGCTTGGCTTGGAATGACTGTACGTTGCGCCATAAGCAGAGCCGTATTCGCTCAGCGCATATTATTATTGCTCTACTGAAGTCGGTTGAGTTGAACAGTGTTGTACAGGCGATCTCTTCAGAGTTTGGCAAAATATCGGCCGATGACCTCTCTGCTCACTTTCACTCACTCTGTGCTGATTCGCCTGAGAACCAGGACTGTGCGTTTTTCAGGGGTGATGCAGAAGCGGCTTCTCCAGGCGCTGACAACCCTTTGTCGCGTTTTGCAACCAATTTGACAGCCCAAGCGAAAGAGGGCGCGTTGGATCAGGTCATAGGTCGAGACGATGAAATTCGGCAAGTGATCGATATTCTTATGCGTCGTCGACAAAATAACCCGATTTTGACCGGTGAAGCGGGTGTGGGTAAGACGGCGGCCGTTGAAGGTTTGGCGTTAAAGATTGCGGCGGGGGATGTGCCGCCTGCCTTGCAAGAGGTTGAGCTTTATACGTTGGATATCGGTCTGCTTCAGGCGGGTGCCAGTATGAAAGGGGAGTTTGAGGCACGTCTAAAAAGTGTGATTGATACGGTGCACGCTTCTTCAACACCGATCATTCTCTTTATTGATGAAGCACACACCCTCATGGGCGCAGGAGGGGCGGCCGGTACCGGCGATGCTGCGAATTTACTCAAACCCGCTTTGGCGCGTGGCACGTTGCGCACCATCGCTGCTACCACGTGGGCTGAGTATAAAAAGCATATAGAGAAAGACCCTGCTTTGACGCGCCGGTTCCAGGTCGTGAAAATAGAGGAGCCCTCTGTTGAACGAGCCATAGAGATGATGCGTGCGATTGCGCCGGCTATGGCCGATCATCATGGTGTGTTGATCTTAGATGAAGCGATCTCAGCCGCTGTGCACCTCTCGCACCGCTATATTCCTGCACGGCAGTTACCCGATAAATGTGTCTCGCTCATTGATACCGCATCTGCACGTGTGGCGACCAGTTTGCACGCCACGCCTTCCGAGGTAGAGCGTGGTCGCAAAAAGATTGAGGCTTTAGAGAGGGAGCGCGCTGTCTTGGAGAAAGAGCGTGCGCTCGGTCGAGATCGAGATGAGCGCCTTGATCGGCTGCAGGCGCTGCATGCGGATGAGATCGCCGCTCTTGAGGCATTGGAGTCGAGATGGAAGCAAGAGTGTGCGTTGGTGGAGGCGCTGTTAGAACAAAACCATAAAGTGCTTAATGCGCACGATGTGCATGGGGCTTCGGCTCAGGCGCAACGTCGCTTGGCCGAACTTAAGGCCGAGCTGGCGGACCTGCAAGCAGGTCAACCTTTGATCTACCCGGAAGTGGATGAGCAGGCGGTTGCTGCCGTTGTGGAGAGTTGGACCGGCATTCCTGTTGGACGGATGGTGAAAGATGAAGTCGAAGCGGTGTTAAACTTAGCGGATGTGATGGGGGCGCGTGTAATAGGGCAGTCTCATGCTTTGGCGTCGATCGCGAAACGCATTCAAACCTCACGCGCAGGGCTTGATAACCCCAATAAGCCGGTAGGTGTCTTTATGTTGGCGGGTCCATCCGGTGTTGGAAAAACGGAAACAGCCCTCGCACTGGCTGAATCCCTCTATGGTGGAGAGCAAAATGTTATCACCATCAATATGAGTGAGTTTCAGGAGGCGCATACGGTGTCTACACTCAAGGGGGCACCACCGGGGTATGTCGGTTATGGAGAAGGCGGCGTATTAACAGAAGCCGTACGGCGTACACCTCACAGCGTGGTGTTGCTGGATGAGATTGAGAAAGCGCACTCAGATGTGCATGAACTCTTTTTCCAGGTGTTTGATAAAGGCGTTATGGAAGATGGTGAAGGTCGCCTGATCGATTTTAAAAATACCATTATTCTGCTCACCTCCAATGTGGGCAGCGATGAGATTATTCAGATTTGTGAGGGTGGGCGCCTTCGACCGGAGCCTGATCAGATTGAGTCATCACTGCGTGATCTGATGATGCAGCACTTTCCGGCTGCACTGCTGGGGCGCTTGGTGGTGATACCCTACTACCCATTGGCCGATGAGGTGCTGGCGAACATTGTCCGTCTGCAGCTCAACCGCATTAAGCAGCGTGTTGAGCATCAGCATGAGATTCCCTTTGTCTACTCTGATGAGGTGGTTGATCTGATTGTTCATCGATGCACCTCGGTTGAGAGTGGTGGTCGACTGATTGATGCTATCTTAACGAACACCGTACTGCCTGAAGTCTCTCGCAGCTATCTGCAGAGTTTGACAGAGGGGCGGCGGTTGGCGCGCGTTGAGTTGACGGTGGAAGAGGGTGACTTCTCGTATCAATTTGAGTAGCCGATTTGAGTAGCCGATTTGAGTAGCCGCTGGCCTCTTATTGTCGTAGTGTCATATCTGTTCTAATCTTGGTGTAATCTGTAAGGAGCCGCAGTAGGCGCTGTTACGTTATAGGAACCGTTAGGTTATAGAAAGAGTCTAGAGGTACGATGATAGGCATGTTGCCATCTTTTAAAGATTGGAAGATAAGTTATAAGATCAATACGGTTGTCATCATCACGGTGCTGTCAAGCCTATTGGTTGCCTTGTCTGGCATAACGGCCTATGACCACTCGGTGCGCCGGCAGCTGCTTGCTGAGGAGGTCCATATACTCTCTGCAGTGACGGGTACGCGCAGTGTCGCCGCACTGAAACTTTTGGATGTGCCAGCAGCGGCCTCAAATTTGGAAGCGTTGCGCATCAACCCCTTGATTAACGCAGCGTGTATTTATGATGGGTCGAACACGCTGTTTGCAGTGATGGATGATAATGAGCCAAATTGCCCGAGTCGATTACCGGTATCGGGCGTCTACTTTTTTGATGGCTTTATTGAAGTGATCACGGATATTGACGCATCGGGGACTCAAGCGGGTAAGATCTATATTCGTGCCAGCTTAGAGAAAGTGAATGCGCGCCTTCAGCACTCAATCGCGGTCAGTGTTTTCATTATGATGGGCTCACTGCTGCTCTCTGTATTGTTAACGGCACCTTTGCAGCATAGAGTCGTGCAGCCGATGATCGATCTTCGTAATTTAGCCTATAAGGTGAGCAGTAATAAGGATTTTACGGTACGCGCTCAATCCATAACAAAAGATGAGGTGGGTGATACCGGTGCAGCGTTCAATCTTATGTTGAGCACCATTGAAGAGGCCAATGGTGAACTGTATAAGCTGGCTTATTATGATTCGCTGACAGGCTTAGCAAATAGACGCCGTTTTCTCACAGACCTTGAGTTGAGGTTGGCTAAGGCGCGTTATGGTAAGAAACAGATTGCGGTGATGATTTTGAACATTAATGGCTTCCAACAGGTTAACGAGGCGTTAGGTCATGATGTTGGGGATCTGCTTCTGCAGAGCCTGGCTCGAAGGGTTGAGGATGAGCTGCCTACATCGGGTGTTGGGTATCGATTGGGCAGTGATGAATTTTCTGTGCTGTTAAAACAGATAGAGAGCAAAGAGGCGGCGGCGGCTGTTGCAGAAGCGTTACAGTCTACAATCTCTAAGCCGATGGATCTGGCGGGCAATGTGATATCGGTTACCGTCAGCATCGGTATCTCCATAAGTGGTGGCTTTGATAGCTGTGCCTCAATTTTGAAGCGCTCAGATCAGGCGCTGATCAAGGCAAAATCGAAAGGGCGTAATGTCTATCAGTTTGCCAACGATTGCGTTATGCACGGCGATGAGCGCACCGAATAGAACGGCTGAATCAGGCTGTCGTATAGAGTCAGAAACGGTACCCATCTCTATTGAAGGTCTCTACTACCCTGCGGATCAGTTTATCCAAGTCATTAATCGCGGTTATTTGAAAGCGAAGCGCTATGAGCAGGGGCGACCTCTCTTCCAGCGTTTTCTCAGCCGCAGTGAAACACCGTCTATCACCATGCTAGCGCTGTTGAGGCGATGCTACTCTTCTGAGGCGCCAGAGCGGTTCAACGGTTTGGCAGTCTGGGAGGGGCGCTTTAATGACTTTATAGAAAAAAAAGCGAGCGCTTATTCAGAGGGGGATTCAGACCGTTACTTGAGGGATATTCTCGTGGCGCCTTTGCGCGATTTTGTAGAGACGAGCTCTGATCTCAAGGCCTCTTCGTGTGCGTTAAAGAGAGGCTCAAAAGAGCGCATCAATGCCATCGCCTGTTACCAAGATTATGTAGAGGCGTGTATCGACGTGGGGTATCTGCCGAAATTGGATATTCGTTGGCAGGCTCACTGTGGTTGGAGTCTATTTGCAGTAGAGCCGATCTACCCCTTTATGTTTTTGGGGCTCTATGGTGGTGTGATTCGGCTGACACAATGGGTCAGGCTGCTTGAGCGACTGAGATGTTATAAAAACAGATATAAGTGGTCGCTTTACAATAACGAGCACTTTTTAATAGATGCTGAGACCGTTGGCTCCCATGCTCGGTTTATCAACCATGATGCAAAAAAAACGGGGCGGGTGGGTGTGGTATCGCTCCACTTGAACGCATCCGTGGAGGGCAGGCGAGGTTCGCGTGAGGACCCTGTGTTGCTGCCCCAGCGCGGGCTTATTGCTGCGCGTCCTGAGCCTCGTCAGACCCCTTCGAAGTATGTCTTTGATGCAGGGGAGGAGGTTGTGTGGTGTTATGGGCCCAAGGTCCTCTTCTCGTGAACCGTGCTCGATTTTTTATATAGTTGGGAAATAGTTCGGCAAAGAGTTCGGCTAAATAATGCGACCTCGATTGTCACGCCACTCATTGAGGCCGATGAACATGCTGGCGAATTCAGCCAGTGTGAGCCGTTCCACGGCATTGACAAAGTCATCCGAGCCAGGGAAGTCACGTAGGATTTTAGCGCGCAGTTGGATAATACGGTTTTCTCCATCGGGAATAGGGTCATCCAGCAGTGAGCGAATCAGATCTGATTCGTTATACATGCGCTCAGTAAAATGAACCTCTCGAAGGTAACCGTATTGCTTGATGATCCTTTGGGTACAGGTAATAGCGGCTTGCTCTATGGCTTCACGAGGGTTGCTGGGCATGCTCAATTCACCGTGATCGGTATATCGATTTCAGTGAACGCCAGCTCATTCAAATCATGGTATACGATTGAGTCAATAATGCCGCGGTCATCGCATATACGGTATTGAAGATCGTTGATATCAAGGATCAAGGACTCTTTTTGAGCGAGTAATACCATAAGTGGAAAGAGGTAGTCAAAGTAGAGGTGCTCACACTGATGGCGTGATTTTATGCGTGTTTTGACAATGATGTCTTGACTCTCTACGTCGGCAAGCAAAATGATTACCCCTTGATCAGACTCTAGAGCGCCTGTTATGAGCTGATCAAATTGGCGGATGATTTTTTTGTCCCCCGCTTCTCCGCGGTAGGGTGCTGTGAAGAGCAGCTGGTCCGTTGGGGTGGAAAAAAGGTGCTCCAACATGGGTTCGATCTGTTTCAGCAGCTTGGAGCGCTGAGGACCAAAAATACGTGCCCGGACCAGTTTCTTAAAGAGCTTTCGCTTAAGAATTTGGTGGCCGGTTTTGCAGCCATGTCGCGTTGGAAGGGTAAAGCGCAAGGCATCACCAACCGTCTGAGCCAGTTGGGTGGTCACCAAGGGTGGCACGAGGTCATAGGTGCCATCACGGGTTTTTGCCAAAAGCTCAGTTGTTTCAAATACTTCACGCGTAAGTAAATATGCTGTTTTTCGTGCAAATGCAACTAAATCATCTGGTGTCATTTCAGTAGTATAGCAGTAGATGACAGGGTTGTCTTATGAACTTTTCTGAACTTTTCTGAACTTTTCTGAACTTTTCTGAACTTCTGCTTGCTAAATGCCTACAATCCAATCCATTTGAAAGCGCTCATGCCGCGCTTTCAATTTTTCTTGGGGCACAATCGCTTTAATGCTTGCTAAAACAGAGGGTTAACGTTAAGCTCCAGCAGTCTCATGCTATAGACATGCTATAGACAAGGTGCTGCTATAGGTCGACAAGGGCATTAATTGGAAAAGGGATTTGTTATGCAAGCTATGTCTTCTTTCTATGGGTTAGGTG
>JAYPBG010000048.1:3725-5093 GCA_038124075.1 Gammaproteobacteria bacterium | reverse complement strand
GGTGTATTCCGGCCGGGGCCACACCAAGGTGAGGCGCGTTTTGGATCGGCTCTACTCATGAATAGAGGGGCATGTGCCGATTATACAAACTTGGCGCACCCTTCTCGGCGTACTCACCTGGATGAACTTGCTGCTGAGGCAGTGAATGATCAATCGCCGGATCAGCTATCTTCTCAGGCTAAACGTGAGCTCGCGCAGCTTGCCAGGCACACGCATCAAGATTCACTGTCGCTCGTTTCCATCATGGACCATTCAATTGACCTTTTTAGCCGCTATGTCGCATACCCAGCGCTGAATGGTCTGCTTCAGGGCCTTCTTACTGTTGCTTGGCCCAAGATTGTCCCCGAAGGTTTAAACAATATCCCGCTCAAAGGCTCTTGTATATTTGCCGTTGCACCGCATCAGTCGCATGTTGATGCGATCACGGTGATCAAAGCGATGGAACCGGTGCGTTGTCAGCGTTCCGGTGATATGCGTGTCCGTCCCGCAGCATCCAGTCATCTTTTTCAATTAAAGCCGAAGCCTTTGGGCTGGCTGGTAAGTACGGTGCTGCATGTTGCCGGAAGCATTCCCATTGAAAGGGAGGCCGGTGATCGTCACATAGGTCGTGCGCGTCTGATGTCGAAAACGGATGATCTAAACGCGCGAGATACGATGGTTATGATTTTCCCAGAAGGAGGGCGAAACCGGGAAGACTGTGTGGCCCCGTTTGCGAGCAGCTGTTTTGATCTTGCCATACGGTCGCAGGTGCCGGTTGTGCCTGTGCTGATTGATGGCACCCGGTTGATGTGGCACCCGAATGACGGTGGCCTTACAGGGTTGCTCTCTTCATGGTTTCAAGGTATAGGCCAGCGGATGGCGGGGAGTTCACCTGAGGTGAAGGTGAAATTTATGAAGCCCATGCATATTACGCCTAAGAAGGGTGGTACAAAAGAGAGTGAACAGATTTATACAAAATATGATGCCAAAGATAAAATTCGTGCCGAGGCCGCTCAGTTTACAGGATGGGCGCTCTCTAATACTAAGTTGCTTCCGCATGGTCAAGGTACAGAGAGTGCAGAAAGTGCAGAAAGTGCAGAAAGTGCAGAAAGTGCAGAGAAGGTAACGTAAATACGAGGTCAGAGAAGATGCAAACAGAAGCGAATGGTCATACTGCCGTACCCATCAAGCAAACGTTGGATATTGAGATGGGTGGTTTAAATCATCAAGTGAGTGGTGATCAGCAACGCCCATTAAGCGATCTGGTTTTGGAAAAAAATATGACAGATTCGATCGAACAGCCGCCCTCTAAACGGCGATTAAACAGCGATGAACCCTCATTGAGGTCACCTGAAAAACAACAGCGATTAGCATTGGCTACCCTCTGTG
>JAYPBG010000048.1:0-3715 GCA_038124075.1 Gammaproteobacteria bacterium | reverse complement strand
CCTCTGTGTCCATGCCGGTTCAGAGCATGATGAGATGACAGGCGCTGTGATTCCGCCGCTCTATACAAGCACCACGTTTGCTCAAACAGAGCCTGGAAAACCGATCGGAGATTTTGACTATACCCGCGCTGGGAATCCGACGCGTACACGGTTAGAAACACTTTTGGCGTCACTGGAGGGTGCAGAGTACAGTGTCACCTTTGCTTCGGGTTTGGCCGCTGAAAATGCAATCATTGCAGGCCTGTTAAAGCCAGGTGATCGTGTTGTGGTATGCGATGATGTCTATGGTGGGACGGGGCGCCTCTTTCGGCATCTGCATCAAGATAAGTCATTCGATTTTCTTGATCTGACTCAGCCTAATACTTTGGCCGATGCGCTGGTAAGTGGTGTTGAGGAGGAGCGCCCCATCAAAATGATCTGGATTGAAACGCCCACGAATCCGCTGCTTAAAACCATTGATATTAAGGCGGTCAGTGAGTTGGCTAAAACGTACGGTGCTTTAACCGTTGTCGATAATACCTTTGCAACCCCTATATTCCAGCAGCCGTTGACGCAAGGCGCTGACATTGTGGTGCACTCAACGACCAAATATATGGGAGGGCACTCCGATATATTGGGCGGGGCTGTGATGATGAGTGATGCTTTACTGCATAAGCATGTGCGCGCCATTCAGTTTAAGGCGGGGGCTGTGCCATCGCCTCATGACTGTGAGCTGTTGCAACGCAGCATAAAAACGTTGCATGTTAGAATGCAGCGGCACCAGGAAAACGCTCAACACCTGTATCAATTTCTCAAAGCTCACCCTAAGGTTGTGAGCACCCATTACCCAGGTTACAGCGGCATGATCTCATTCAGCTTGCGAGGGGACTACTCGGCCGTTAAGCAGTTTTTAGCAAACTTAAAGCTATTTACACTTGCTGAAAGTTTGGGGGGGGTGGAGTCTCTTATTAATCACCCTGAAAAGATGACGCACGCATCGGTGCCTGAGGCCTTGCGAAAAAAACTGGGCATAGGGCCTAATCTGCTGCGACTCTCTGTGGGTATTGAGGAGGCTGGTGATTTACAGTCTGATTTAAGCCGTGCGCTGGATGCGGTGGATCTCGATGCGTAATGTGTAAGAAGCCGTAAGCGCTTAAAGAAGTACTATGGGTGATTATACAGATAAGGCCTCTCACGTCGGCTTTCCAGCACTGATCGGTGATGCACCGAAGGTGATGATTTTGGGTTCTATGCCGGGTCAAGCCTCACTGAAACAGTTTCAGTACTATGCCCACCCGCGTAATGCTTTTTGGCCTATCATGGGTGAGCTGTATGATGCAGGGTTTGACGTTGAGTACACTCTGCGCATAGAGAGGCTTTTGGCAAGGCATATTGCGGTATGGGATGTGGTACAGCAGTGCGTCCGCCCTGGTAGTCTTGACAGCGCTATTCAGCGATCGACGGTTGTGACGAACGACTTTTCTGCGTGTTTAAAGGCGCACCCTTCGATTAGCACTCTGCTTTTTAATGGAGGGGCGGCCTTTACACTGTTTAAGCGTCATGCATTGCCAACGCTTCTTCCCGACCATAATGTGACATGTGTTCAGCTGCCCTCAACCAGCCCTGCGCATGCACGTATCTCTTTTCAAGAAAAATTAATGCTCTGGCGCTCAGAGCTTGTTCGGGCGTTGAGTTAAGTGCCCCTGTCGTGCTAACCTGGCTTAGGTCTATGCCTAGAAGGTTAGGGTTAATGGCGACTAAAATAAACAGGTAAAACAGGCAAAACAGGAAAATAACAATATTTCCTGAATAACAAACGTATGATGTTCCACATGGGAGTTTTGAAAATTATTATGGTGTTCTCTATGAAAAATAACCGATATGTTACGCGCTTTGTCGCTGTTCTCTTTCTTCAGTTTGCCCCTTTTTTTTCTCTCTTTTCTTTCTCTTCTTTGTCTATTTTCTCACTTTTCTCTCCCGCTTACGCAGCCATTACGCCCTATGATTTTGGAACCTTTGTCGGTACATCAAGGAGTATGGCCAATAATCCTGCTCTGAGTCTGTTTTGTGATAATCAGATCAATGTTGGGTTAGCCAACCGAAGTTCAGATATTACTATGGATACCCCTGAAGGACGCATACGGCCAGAGCAGCTCGGCAGTGGGTACGGTGCGCTTGAGCTGGGGGGGTGTTTTAATCAGGTAAAGTGGGCAGCCTTTGGAGGTTATCTCAATTTGGCGACGCTCTCATTTGATTTTACAACGCAAAGTCAACAGACGCCTATGGTGTTCCCGTATAATAAAAATTTTCTTCCATTGGGTGCATTCGGTGGGGGTGTAAAATTGACAGAGGACCTCTTTGTTGGTCTCTCTTGGAAAGTGATTGAGCGAGTTGATATTGATATTGACCAGAGTATATTGCCTGAGTTTAGGACCCGTGCTTCTGCAGATGTTCGGCCTTCGTTTACACCTGTAACGGGGGCGGCCTATCGAGCCGGACCGGGGTATTGGCACCTTGCATACAGCCCTGAGGTGAATGGGTTGCTGGATGTTGATATGGAGATACCGGTAGAGTTTGATTTCAACCAGTTTGATTTTTCTGTGATAGTCATCAATGGTGCTATCTCTTATATTCCAGCGCAAACAACCTTAGGGTATTGGTGGCAAGGGGAGACGTTTTCCCTTGATATGGGGCTTATGCTGGAGCGCTGGTCAAAGTTAGAACATATCTTTTGGGATGTCTCACTACCTCTTGGGTTGGAGGTGCTTTTTTATGAGGAGCTGGATGTTGAGCTGAAGGATACTGTCAGCCCATTTTTTCTTTTGGAGCGCCCTATCATGTTACGAGGACGATACCCAGCACATTGGCAGCTGGGTTTTGCTTATCGTGAATCGGTTGTGCCAAGCGACGCCTCTCTGCCGTTGGTCGGGGCGGATCTCTACGCTTATAAGACCGGTTTGTCATGGGCGTTTGATTTTCTTCAATATAAGGTCCACTTTGATGGTCAGTTTGTTTATGGATACCTTGATAGAACGGGTCTCTCTGAGGATCGAACAATAGAGGGAGATATGTTAAGCATTGGACTCTCTCTCAGAATGAATTTTTAGGCGTTATTAAAAGGAGTTATTAATATGTTACCGCGTTCCTCCTCATCCATCGCGCTCTCATCTGCAACCTCGGTTGATTCGTCGCGCGATGTTGTTACACTAAAACGTTCGGTTTCCCTGCCCAACGAGTTGAATGAGAAAGACCTACGGAACTGCGCCATCTGCTATGAAGTGCTGCTCGATAATACGAACGTAACGCCCTGTGGGCACGAGTTTCATAGTCGCTGCTTAGAGCGCTGGCTATCCTTCAAGCATAATTGCCCATCATGCCGTACGGAGCTTGATGTTGCTGAGCCTGTTGATCTTCAGCCAGAGAGTAGGCTTGCTGCGGGGGTGATAACCGTGGAGGATTATTGGCGACAACAGTTGATTTGCGATATGCTTTTGGTTTTTAATGACGCCAATCGCATCATCTCTTCTCTTGAAAGGTTACTGGAACAGTGGGCCTTGTTGTTGAGCCCTGATGCAGCGCCGCGTGGTGATGAGGCGCCTCAGGGAATTGAAAGAAGAGTACGTTCGGTTATCAACTCTTTGGGTTCAGTGCATAATTTTTTAGAGGGCAGAATTCTTAGGCATTTAGAGGTAGACCCTACGCGGCTCTTCTCCGCTTCTGTGAGGTAAAAAAGATG
>JAYPBG010000047.1:5803-15455 GCA_038124075.1 Gammaproteobacteria bacterium | reverse complement strand
CACTCATTAAATCAAAATAATTTTTCTAAGTTACCCTGCAGCGCCGTAAAGTTACACCGATCAAGGCGTTCTCATTCACGCAAAACAGTGCGTACTCGCCTGTGGCGGCTATATGGGCCGCTTCTATCCACCGATTGCACGCACACTGTTACCGATCAGCACCTATATTGCCGTCACCGAACCGTTAGGCGATCATATCCATCAGCTGCTGCCCACAGGCGCCGCCATCTACGATACTCGTTTCGCCTTTGATTACTACCGCCCCCTACCTGACACCCGACTCTTGTGGGGTGGCCGCATCTCAATTAAAGCGCGAGACCCCCACAGCGTTGCCAAACGGCTGCGTCGAGATATGAGCAAGGTCTTCCCGAGTCTTAGCCGGGTTAAGATCGATTACGCATGGGGCGGCTTAATGGGCTACCCTACGCATAAAATGCCCCTGTTGGGCCGAACAGACCCACGCATATGGCATATTAACGGTTTTGGCGGCCATGGCATCGCACCGACCACCGCGGGAGGCGAGCTGATCGCTCAAGCGCTGCTGGGCGATGATGAGTGGATGTCGCGGTGGTCACGATACAGGCCTCGCTATGCAGGCGGCCTGATCGGCTTACTGGGTGCCCAGTGTACCTATTGGGCACTGCAACTTGCGGATGGGCTGAAGGCGTTTCGTGAAGGATTATAGTGGACCATGAAGAGCCGTTGATCAATTGAGTAGACTTGCTATGATTGTATATTTCTGTCTTTACTTCTTTACTTCTTTACTTCTTTACTTCTTTACTTCTTTACTTCTTTACCTAATATATAGGTCCGCTCAACCGTACTCACATCACTTAACGAGCAGATAGAGAAGAGCAGATCATGCAGCGATGCTTCTTGGCTTTGATGACGGCTTTGGTCACGGTTCTGACGGCTGTGCTGACAACGCCTATTTAAAAGCGGCGGTTTTGTTAAATTTAAGACAATAAAATCGGCCTCTTTCCCTGGCTGTAGGTTACCTATTTTATCCTCCAGATGAAGCGCTCTGGCACCGCCCAATGTGGCAAGGTAGAGCGCTTTAAACGCTGTAAACCCCTCTTTGAAATCCTCCTTAACACCCTGTTTTTCTCTGTGTACGCTATGTTCTTTACTCTCTTTGCATGCCTCTGCTATTGCCCTCTTCTGTTGCTTAAGCAGCTGCTGCGACTCATAAGCGCGCAGCAGCGTATTTAATAGGGAGACGCTGCTGCCTGCGCCGACGTCCGTTCCAATGGAGACTTTGATCTTTTCTTGTTCTGCCCTTTCAAGGTCAAAAAAACCGCTGCCTAAAAAGTGGTTAGAGCTGGGGCAGAACGCAATGGATGAGCCACACGCGCCTAACCGCTGCCACTCTTCAGGCTCAAGATGTATGCAGTGAGCAAACAGGGAACGGTCTGTGACTAAATTGTGATGATCATAGACATCCAGATAGCCGTTTTGCTCTGGAAAGAGCGCTTTAACCCAGGCAATTTCGTCCATATTTTCTGAGAGGTGGGTCTGAAAAAAAACCGTAGGGTACTCTTGCAGAAGTCTGCCCGCTGCGGCCAGCTGCTCACCGGTCGACGTCGGTGCGAAGCGAGGCGTCACCGCATAGCCAAGCCGCCCTTTACCGTGCCAATCCTCAATCAATGCTTTCGACTCGTCATAGCTCGAGTCTGCACTCTTGTCGAGCAGCGCTTCAGGCGCATTGCGATCCATCATCACTTTTCCAGCCATGATGCGCATATTGCGCTCCAGTGCAACCTCAAACAGCGCCGTCACCGACTGCGGGTGAACCGTACAGAAGAAGAGCGCTGTGGTGGTGCCATGGCTTAAAAGCAGATCCAATACTTCATGGGCACGCTCAGAGGCATACGCTTTATCAGCATACTGCAGCTCGGTCGGAAAAGTGTACTGCTCCAACCAATCTAACAGCTGTTCGCCGTAGGCGCAGATCATCTCCGCTTGCGGGTAGTGGATATGCGTATCGATCAACCCGGGGAGGATCAGAGCATTCGGGTGCTCAATCACATCCACCTTACTGAGATCAAACGCCGCCCCCAACTGTTGAAGCATGCTCTGAGCAGAACCAATGGCGTGAACATGCCCATCTTCAATGACGAGAAGGCCATCTTCAAAGAACTCGTACGCATTAGGGCGGGAGGGGTGATCTAAAAAGTGGAGTATCGACCCACGGTGAGCAGTGATATTATTCATAGCATTAAAAAATCCTATTGAGTTTTGTTCAGTTTAATTGAACTGTGCTGACGGATCAATAGTGGTGATCGGTAAAGGTGGTCGGTAGAGGTGATCGGTAGAGGTGACCTTGCTCTTAATCGGCTGAGCCGTAACAGCGCTGCAGCATCTGCTGCATAACCTGCTCACCTTTCTGCTTCATCATCTCAATATTGTTCTCCGGTATGGCATCAGGGTCGGGGTAGCGCTCTATGGCTTGAGTGAGGCTCGCCTCTCGAAGAAGATGCAACATAGGGTAGGGGGAACGGTTTGTGTAGTTCTCCACATCACCGGGCTCGGTATTGGCGAACTGATAGTGAGGGTGGAAACTTGCGATCTGATACACCCCCTCAAGATCAAGCGCAACCAGCAGCTGATCGGCCTGCTCGAGAAAGTGGACATAATCCAAGAAGTCCGTAAGCGCATTAGGGTGAATCAAGAGCGTGGTTTCAATAGCCGGATCAGAACTGAGCCGCTGCAACTCGCCCTGCAATAACGCTAATAAGGTCTGTTCAGATGAGGTATCGGTCACCTGATATCGAACTCGATCTTTAACCACCTCCCTCTTCGCAAATGGACAGAGGTTAAGCCCTACAACCACCGATGTCACCCAGTGCGAGGTCGCTTCAATCACGGATTCTTTCTTCATAAACCTGATATAGATAATTTACGACTGCTCTAGGAACGCATATCTAAATGTCAGCTCAGGGCACATCCCGCCTCATTAATGTTTGTTCCAAGAAATGTTAAATACGAGACTGGTTGCTATGACCGAGCAATGTTTTCTAATATTAGATTTTGCCTTTTTCTCGTCCCATTCAAAACATAATCATATGTACATTGTATTTATAAAGTACAGGATGTCAAGCTCGTTAGTGTCAAAACAGATCTACACTCATACCCACTTTAATAACCCCATCACTACAGACATCGGCACGTAAACCTCCGCTGTGCAGCAATGCTTTTACCACCTCAGGGCTTGAAATCGTATCATTGCAGAGCCGATCACCTAAGGCTCTGCAAGGCTCACACAGCTCCACGCCCTTAAACTGTACCTCACCAATAGAGAAACGTCGTCCCACCAATGCATTGAGGTCAATCCCTTGCGTCAACACACTGCGCCGTGTATCGGCCGTTGTGAACGACTGTTGGCAGTGGCGATTACAGTGCTCGCCCGCCTCGATGCCAATAAAGCTTATATATTGACCCGGCCCTATCGACTGTTTGAAGTGGCGATCACCGACAATGCCGGCGCCTTCGAGCAGCTGGAAATGAGGAACCGATTGCAGGTCATCACCGTGGGTGCCTGCTACAAAAAGGGCTTTAATCATATTTAACCTCTACACGCAACAGAACCGTGCGGCCCTCCTGTGGCATGTGAGAGGACTGAAGCCCAATTGGAATAGCATTTGTCGAGGTCTCCCAGTCATACAGATCGACGTTTCCGCTCGAAGGCGCTTGCCCTAGGTGGTAATACGGCTTGTCAAAGAGGTTTTTAATGATAAGTTGTGTGGAAAATTGATCCATGCCTGTGTACGTTAAAGTGATGTTTGTTAATCCATACCCAGGGGCGTATCCTTCATTATGATGTTGCATCCAACGGTTTGTCTTTAAGGCTTTTCGTTTGCCCACTAAATTGGTTCTAATATTAATCCCTAACGAATATTCAGGCACCAGCCAATTTAAGATCAGGTTGAGTTTATGTCGCGCCGTCTGGTCGGCCGGCCCCCAACCACCCCCCTCGTCTTGATCTTCTAAATAGGCATAATTCATTGATATGCTCACCGTATCAATGGGTTGGTATTCGGCCTCCCAATTTATGCCTCTATAACGTTTACTCAAAGCATTCTCAAACCTAATACCCAGTGGTGCATCGGCGTTTGGAGAAAGAACAATCAGGTTGTCGGCCTTTGAGTAGAACAGACTGCCTCGCAAAAAAAGATCCGAACGGTATTGAGAGCTGACGTCAAGTTCATACGTCGATATATCTTCAGGTTTCAAATGAGGATTCTGTATGGGTGAACCCGTTATTTCAGTATAACCAGGCTCTCGAAACGCCGTTCCATAGAGTAACTTTACGGACAACCTATCTCCAAAAGGGCGATAGATCACCGAGGCGCGTGGGTTAGTAACGCTGCCATAATCATCACTGTGATCATAGCGCTGCCCTAAAGAGAGCAACAGAGCCTCATTGAGCCGCTTATTCCATAGCGCATAAAGTGCGCGCTCATCGATATAGAACTTATCGACTTTTTGAGGCTGATCCAGTCCGCCACCGCTGGCTGCAATAAGAAATGATGATGTTGTTGAATAACGCTCATATTCTCCACCGAGTGTCTGCAGCACAGGCGCCTTGACACTTCTCGCCCCTTTTAGACCAAACAAAATGTGCTGATGCTCATCGATTTGAACATCGAGCTGCTCCTCAATATAGTACTGTTCACCATACTGTGAGACAATAAAAGTCTCACCTCGAAAGCGGTACAGCTCATCCATAGAGGTCAATCGTGGATTATCGGTAACACGATAGACCGCTCGAGAATTCAAAGAGAGATTATTGGCTGGAGACCAACGGTGATCCAGAGATAGATAATACCCCGACAACGATCGCTCATAATCAGGGCTGCGTGTAAGCGCACGGTAACCCGGCGCTGCAGGGCCAAGCCCCTCTTTTGTAGACCAGTAGTAGCCACTCAAGAGCCAGCGCTTCCATCGCACTTTTCCGCGGGAGGAGATCGTATTTTGCCATGTCTCAAACCCTTCTCCCAAGAACGCCCCCGCACTGGGATTTGGCACAAGCGTAGAAAAGTTGCCCTCTGCATCATAGTCAAAAGATAGGGTTGCGTAATCGCGAAGACCATGCCAGAAACGCCCCGGATCATAACGATCACCGTCATCGCCCTCTGTTTCATGACTTAAAAAACTGAAGCTGTACTCTAGGTCATTTGAGTGCGTGTGACCCACATATAGGTCAAAACCACGAGAGTGATGTGAACCATAATAGGGGCGGATCTGAACACCCTTAAATTGATCACGGGTGATAAAGTGGATCACGCCCGCATAGGCCTGTGCCCCGTACAACACAGAGCCAGGCCCTTGAATGATCTCTATGCGATCAAGGTCCGGTAACATACTTTCATAGGACCAGTTAGTAGAGCCGAGGGCATTAATGTTATTTTGAGGTACACCGTCCACCAGCACCAGCAGTTTACGTTGAGTATTGTCACTCAAGCCCCGAAAACTTGTGCGGGTATGGGCGGCTTGTCCACCGGTATCTGTATCGAGGAGATCGAACTGAGGCAAATCGCGCGCCACATCAAAAAAGGTCCGGTAACCACGCCTCTCAATCATAGAGCGCGTAACGACCAACATACTGGCAGGCGCTTCAGACGCTTTTTCCGGCCTTAGAGAGGCGGTTGTTACTTCTACGTTCAATAGCTCAGCGATACTCAATGAAAGCAGTTGATCAATCTTTGAAGGCTCTATCTGGGCCAACTCTAAGGCATGCACCGTAGAAGGGTGAGAGCTAAAGAAGAGGGCCGCATACAATAGGGATCCCAGTGAGGAAGCTCTCTGGTTAAAGGTAGAGGTAGAGGTAGAGGTAGAGGAGCTAGAGAAAACAGGGTTAGTCAGCATAGGTCCTACCAGTATAGGTACAGTATAGGTAAGTGCCATTCAAACAGTTTACATAACTGTAAGTAACAGCACAACCATAACCTTAAGTTGTTAAATTGATCGAAAATCACCATACCCTAAAAACCCCTGCTCTACTCAAGATAAGACAATTATTCGGCCCCAATATGCGTTATTGTTACGCCTGTCATCTACTAACACCATGAACTAACAGAGCGCTTGCAACAGCCACCAGCGAACGCGGTGCGGACAACATTTCAGCCTATCTCGACTCCATGGAGGCAACAGGGACCGGCATAGTGCTCGACGTCACAGACCAAGAGAGCATCAAGCCCACCTTAAAAAATATTAAAGAGAAGTATGGACCGATCAATATTCTGGTCAATAACGCGGGCATTACCGATGACGCACTCACCTTAAGAATGTCGGGTGATAAATTCAGGCGCGTTATAGACACCAATTTGAATGCGGTGTTTGATATGAGTAAAGCCTGTCTACCTGACATCATGAAAACCTCAGGGCGCATCATCAACATTGCCTCTGTTGTTGCCGCAGCAGGCAACCCAGGACAGGCCAATTATGCAGCCGCCAAAGGCGGGGTACTGGGCATGACACGTGTACTGGCCGATGAAGTCGGCAGCCGCGGCGCCACCGTCAACTCGGTATTGCCCGGTTTCATAAAGTCCGATATGACCAAAGATTTACCTCAAGAGGTAAAAGATCGCATGAACGCTCAAATTCCTTTACAAAAAATGGGCACCCCAGAAAATATTGCGGACGTGGTCGGCTTTTTAGCGTCCGATGCCGCTGAATATATCACGGGCGCAGCACTGCATGTAAACGGCGGGATGTATAAGTCTCAATAGCGCTGAACATACGTTTTCGAACATGAGACTAAGAACCTAAAAGGGCCCCATCATGGGGCCCTTTCTCCTTATCGTTAACACAATACGCTATGGCTTACTACTATGGCTTACTATGGCTTAGACCAAAGAGTACCACCATTTGCGTTTTTAATTCTGATCTTACCGCCCGATAGCTCAAGCTTATGAACATCTGTATTATCATTGCCGATTGGATCCCAAACCACTTTACCATTAACATCATAAGCCTTAAGGCTTCGTTTGTTATTCGATCCCCTTTTCACCTCTATTTTAAACGCACCACTCAGTTGCGTTGATGCCGCCCACTTAGCGGTACGGTTATCATCATAGAGTACAATGTTGCCATCCGCTTGAACTGTAAACGTATAGCCATTTGAATCGTCTCGTAAAGCACCCCCCTGTACGATGTATTGATTTTCAAGCATTTGATCTGTTAGGGTAACATTGTTCGCAGGGACATTCGTAGGCCTCGTGTATCTTCTACAGATGAGCGAAAGAGACCCACAATTAGCACCGATGCAACGGATTTGACCTACCGCATAGCCGGGTTTGCAATGCGCTCGCTGATCATTGCCGCCTCCTATCGTGTGAGTGAAATAAGCGTCGCCAGAAGGAAGGCTGGATGAGGCCACTTTTACTTGATCAAGCTTTAAATTATCACAATAACCACCATTACAACGAATGCCTCTTAAAAAGCGATCATTATAGGAGTTCGAAGGTAAGCCCGTTCCTTCTTCACTGTACTGATCTGTCGTGTGGAAGGAAGTTAATGTTGTACCAAGCGTACCCCCCGTGATATCGGTGCAAAGAAGCTGCTTATTATCACATTTACTACCACTGCAACGAACAGCCGTTACCACCATAGGTGGCTTACACACACCACGGCCAAGGGTCTCTTCGCTGAACTGTGCACTCCAATATTCAGTGGCATGATCAACCTGTGCTGTATAATCCCACTAGTGGCGTGGGTAATTAAAATCGACACCACAAAGATTCACCCTACCGAATGCATCATTGTTACAACGGTTCTTGTTATCCTGATAATTATCATTTTTAAACGTCCACTCTCGAAGCATCCAACCAAAATCACGTATCAGCGGCGTCACATCCGTATTGTCATCTCTACTGGGATTGAACGCAATGGTTGTCTCTAATTCATCCGCTTCATAATTGTCGTCATATAGATTATAAAAGTCATTGCCTTGCGGATTGGGCATGGGTAAACATGGGCAATTATTCCAGTCGGCTAAACAATTCTCAGTATAGGTTTGGACCTCCTCACTTTTCCCCGATACAAAACAGAAAAACTTACCCTTAAGCTCCTTAAATGTAGGCCAAATTGGGCTTTGAGCATTCTTCCACCGTAATCGCTTTTCCCCACCTGCAAGATCTTTGGGTTGCAGTCTATTACTCGCATCAATGGCTTGAATAGCGGTTACAAATTCATCAAACCTGGTATTGTCCACACGGTCCATCTTACTCTTCATGTCGAAATTTACAATGATCGGCGCGGGTCGAGTAGTCGTATTGAAGACTTCATTGATTTTTTCAATACAAGCCGGAAGCTGATCATCTTCATGCCCAGACGTCATCGTACACGTTGTATCATGTTTATCCTCCAGTGAGTGCGCCACCTGCCACCTTTTTCCAGTGGGATTGTTATCTCTCCAAATAAGATCCAATTCAAACATCATTCCATAGGCTAATATGATCGTGTCAAGTTCCAGATTATGCTCCGTCCACTGATAGGTGTTGTGGATATCCCGGCCAAACCACTCACTCAGCCTAATGTCCTGATCTGTCAACCACACAGTAGGCCCGGAATAGCTCGCATCCATATTTTGTTTATAATTTTGATAGGATTCATCCCAAGTCCAATTAGAGCGGTAAGTCTTATAAAATGCCTCACCATAATCATCCCATGCATGGCCATCAGCCGCGCCTAACGCAAAAACAGTAGCACACAACGAAGCCACTGAATACTGCTTTATCTGTTTAAAAAAACTCTTCATATTATGCCTCTTTTATTAAAAACACATTAAAAAACACTTTTATCAAAAACATCACCAACCAGATCCAACCAACTTAGGTATTGACTTTGGGTATTGACTTTGGGTATTGACTTTGGGTATTGACTTTGGGTATTGACTTTGGGTATTGACTTTAGGTAAAGCAATGGTTAATAAGATAAGTGTATAAGCCATGTGGCACAGATCAAATACTCATTTCTAATATAAAACGAACGTTTAATCACCACATATTTATAGTATTTATAGAGAAGTAAAGAAGAAAACCGCAAAAAAATTAAACAGCATTTATTTACATTTATTTACAATAGGTTAGCCAACACCTCGACGCCTCTTGCATTCCTCCCAGCGCAACCTACACTCACTGTATAAGGGATAATATGTAAGGGACAGTATGTGACAGCCTATATCTATATAGCACTTTTTCTTTCAGGGATGGCCAGTTTAATCTATGAAGTCTCCTGGCTACGACAAATCGGACTCTACTTCGGTTTTACAACAGAAGCGAACAGCGTTATTTTAACATGCTTCTTTCTAGGCATGAGCATAGGCTATTGGCTAGGGTCAAAGCTGTCAAAGATGCTAAAAGCAGCGATACTGGGATACATGGTGTGTGAACTTGTCATCGCAACCTGGTCTTTTGCTGTACCTACTTTAATCCACCAGCTTCAAAGTGATCTACTGATAGGCCTGACCAATCATGACGATCTTTTTTGGCGCACTGTGTTTCGAATATCAGCAACCAACATGATACTTCTGCCCGTCACACTCTCACTCGGCGCAACACTTCCTTTTATAGCAGACCATATAAAAAACCATATAAGATGCTAAAAGCAGCGATACTGGGATACATGGTGTGTGAACTTGTCATCGCAA
>JAYPBG010000047.1:4170-5703 GCA_038124075.1 Gammaproteobacteria bacterium | reverse complement strand
CTCTCACTCGGCGCAACACTTCCTTTTATAGCAGACCATATAAAAAACCATATAAAAAACAACGAAACCTCTTCAGCTTCTTCGGCTGAAAAAACCACACTCGCCTATTTTTGGAACCTAGCGGGCGCTATTTCCGGTGTTTTGTTCTCCACCTATATCGGCTTTATCACATTTGGTGTAACAGGCGTCAACTACTTTGCGTGCCTTCTAACGCTGCTCTCGGCTCTGATCGCTTATGTTATTTATCGAAAAGAATATAGAAAAGATTACCGCAAAGATTATGGAGAGACTCAAGAACAGGCAGAGCAACATCATCATATTAAACATCACCTTAAAAACGACATTAAAAACGACAACAACTCAAACCGATTACTCTTTTTGGTTGTCGCCGTGTCAGGCTTACTCACAACCATGCTACAAATCTTGTACGCCCAACTCTTCTCTCTCGGCTCCGACAACTCTACCTACTGCTTTGGCGCAACTACCGCTGCTTTTTTATTGAGTTTAGCGTTAGGAGGCTACCTAACGGCTCGAATCACTCAGACACACCACCTCGTTAAGATGATCATCACCGCCTTGGCGATCACCGCCATCACGCTCCCGCTCTCTGTACTCTCTTTTATCACCCTTACCGAAGGCACCATCATTTTTTGGGATTATGGTTTTCTGCAATACATTACACTGTTTCAACTTCTTGTGCTCGCTCTGACACTGCCGCCTGTCACCATGCTCGGCATATTATTACCTGCAAGTTGGCAGTTGATTGTTCGCCGAGACTCAACCGATGGCCACTACTCTGGTCATCTTAGCACCTTGGTGGGTAGACTCTCTGCCACAAACACACTCTTTGCATCGATTGGCGCACTGCTCTGTTCATTTCTTATACTTAAACTGATGGGGCTCATGCTTGCTATTAATCTAGCAGCGCTCGTATCACTGCTGCTCGCGCTTCTGTGCTGGAAAAAATTGAACCCGACGCGTCATCATTCACCTCATCATTCACTGCTTCATAATCCAAAGTTTTACATGTTGCTGGCACTTTTTATCCCTTTAAACCTCTCCATTCACCTGGTTAAATTTGATATAGAGTCCGACGAACACGTCACGTTAGTTGAGAGAAAAGAGTCTGCCTACGGGCGCACAGAAGTCTATCAAGCTAAAGATTACAAAGCCCTCTCACTGAACAACAACTACGCTCTAGGTTTTGCACCGGATATTTCAGCAAAAGAGATGGGTATCATGGCTTATACGATACACCCCGAACCAAAACGGATAGCGCACATTGGTTTAGCGACCGGCATTACGGCTGGGGCTGCTTTAGAGGTTAACTCTCTCGAACGACTTGTTATCTTTGAACTCATTAACGATGTTAAAGAGGTTGCTCACCATTTTAGCGAATGGAACAACAACCTCTTAGAGAGCGACAAAGTAGAGGTGATCATTAATGATGGCCGTAACGCGCTGCTTAACGATAAAAACGAATACGACGTTATCTCATCGGATCTTCTCGTGCCCTGGCAGAGTCATACGGGC
>JAYPBG010000047.1:630-4160 GCA_038124075.1 Gammaproteobacteria bacterium | reverse complement strand
CGGGCTATATCTTTACAACAGAGCATCTAGAAACCGCGAAACGTCGTCTGGCCAAAGGAGGATACTATATTCAATGGCTTCCCAGCTGGCAGCTAACAAAATCAGATTTTATGATGATTGCCGACACCATGGCACATGTATTCCCCTACGCGACCATTGCCATAGGCGCCATGGGGAAACAGCTGAGCATAGCGATTATTGGGCATGAGGCACCCATTGAGGTCGATGCAAAGAAAATGGCACGCTCACTCCCCACGTTAAAAAATAAGCTCTGGAATATCAGCGGCATCAACAGGGCTGTCAAACAGCGCTTTATAGGCCGCTGGCCAAGACATGAAGAAGCCAAACTCAATACCGATGAGTTTCCATACTTAGAGTTTGAATCACCCAAGCATCGCGCTGATGATGAGTTACTGTATGGGAAAAAACTGATCTCATTTTTTATGCAGACGCTGAAACCCCTCAGCAAAGAGGGCGTTACACTTAAGAGGTGACGCCAGGCAGGCAAATAGGCAACGGTATAATATATATTGACAACATATTGGGAGCAATCTTAACTTAGCAACAAGCCTCGATATCCAATAGCCACTGCTTAACCCTCTCTCCCCAGTGGTAACCGCCCAACCCTCCATCACTGCGAATAATGCGATGACAAGGAATGATCGGCGCAAAAGGGTTTTTTCCTACCGCCGTGGCGACCGCACGTACAGCCCGAGTGTCCAATCGTTGCGCAAGATCCCGGTAAGATAGAGCATCCCCCGCGCGCAACGCCAAGAGTGCACGCCACACACGACACTGAAACGGCGTACCCAGCGCTTTAAGTCGGCTTGGTTTTGGTAGGGCACCTGAATGTAATCGATGCAGAGGCGGCTTAATCGCCCCCTTTCGACCGCACCAGCGTTGACTTACTTGATCCAACCAGCGCTGGCTATCAGACGCCTCGACCCATGCAGACTCAATCCAGTAATGCTCTCTTTTACCCTCACTCTTATCCTCACGCTCACCCTCATGCTCTAACCAATGAAATACAAATGGATCACACGCGAGGCCATAAGCCGTCATACCCTCCTCATCGCCTGCTTTAATGAGCCGATGCTCTGACGCTCTAGAGCACTCAACAAACTCAATATCATCACAGATGCCTTCATCATCAATCATGCTTTGAATCTTACGTTGAGTCATATTCACTCGATCGCCCTCCTAGATTAAGACAAGATGACACGGTGGTCTTCTTTCCTTTTTACTTTCCTTTTTATTCTATCAGGGTTCACAGGCGGCAGGGAGCATCTCTTACTCTCTTCCAAACAGAGATTTTTTTGTTGTGAGGCGAAAGGGTTTACATATCCTTAAAAGCCTTCTTCAGAAGATCGACCTGTGGATAATTAACACTGTTCAACAGATCCAAGGTCGCCAGCGCACTGTCCACTAACCGTCTTCGAAAACGGGGGGATTGCTCTACGTAAAACAGCAAGTGCTGAGCAATATCATCATTTGAGTAATCTCCAGTATCCCCCACGGCAAATGCACTCAAATTAAAACCCAACTGAAACTGCTCGTGCTCACTCGTAACAACCGACCTGTTCAGCCTTAAAAAATCCCTACCCTTGATATCTTTAATATCCTTTAATACAACCGGCTGTGGTTTGGATAATCGTTTGGATAATCGCTTGGATAATCGTTTGGGTGACACCGAGGACCGGGTTTTTTTCCGAGCAGACTGCAACCACTTCACTGGCTCAGCATCCCTCTCTCTTTTTCTCGACTCTCTTTTTCTCGACTCTCTTTTAGTCGACTCTCTTTTAGTCGACTCTCTTTTAGTCGACTCTCTTTTGCTCGACTCTCTTTTAGTCGAATCGCTTTTGTGACTGATGAGGCTCACAGAATCACCCCCCGTCAAATCACTCACATCGCTACCATTTGATGAAGCGTCTTTGGTTACCGGTTTCAATAGATCCTCAATGGCCTCGAGATCGTCTTGACCCACTTCAGAAAAAGCAGATGGACCCACCACATCTGAAAACCTATCTTTCCGTTTAATATCGGGCAATTCAGAGAAGACCGCCGGTATATACATATTCAACAGGGTTTTATCTTCACTTACTTTCGTCAACATGTGCCTAACTTGAGCCGGAATTTGGCCTGTTATAATATTCTTTGTTTTTAATAAATTAGTTAATTGAACACACTTCCCACCCAACACTTTCTCTTTTGCTAATGGATCCAATGCAACAAAACACTTAAGCGCATCAACCACTGCTCGATCAAAACTCAACATAAAAACCGCCCTGAAAAATAGTATCGACAAAATAAACCTGGCTATTATAAGATCAGGTCATATAAAGATCAAGAGTGGGTCTTGCCCAACCAGCCTCCATTAAATTGACCAATCTACCAGCCAGAAGAAATGAAAGAGAGTAGGAGAATGGATAGGAAAAGTTTTTGGGTGTCCCTGAAAGAAGGATTAGGATAAGATAGGAGGGAGAGGATAAAGATTAAAAACATAGGGACGTTGTATACATGTATCCGCTTGAGAAGCATCCCACTCACTCCCCTTCTACACAAGCCCCACACAACCATCAGGGTGCCCCCAACCATAACGTAGCTCATCACAAGCTACCGAATGCCTCCTCAAGCATGAGCATGAGATCCCCATCGCCCGCAGCGGCGCTGCACGCACTTAATGGGCTACCAGGGGACGCCCTGCTTCACACGGCTCAGGTTGAGCACGTGACAGAGAACATTGTACGCATAAGCAAGCTGGGGCCACGCTGTCACACCGACCCATCCAGTAAACACTGGGTCAACGCCTTGGAGCGTGACACAGGGGGAACAAGGGGCGTACGCCACTGGGCAGAGCTGAGTGCATTGATCGAGGCCGCATTGATCCAATACCCACAGCAGGCTCATATTGAGCTTCTATTGGACCAATACCTCTGTGAAACACTTGAACCCAATGACAGCACACGTCAGCAACTGGAGCAGCTCTTTCACAAGAGACCTCACCGTCAGGTCACTCTGACACTCCAGCAGAACAGCACCACACCAACACGCCGCTTGCCGCTCAATCCAAAGTACAATCCAAAGTACAATCCAGAGCAAACCGCTCCGAATGCAGACGATTTCTGGAAAGCCCCTCAGGGGAGAGCCCTGATGAGCAGGCTGCATGAACAGTACCCCTGTTATGCCCTGCTGCTTGAAGCGGCTCAACAGGCGCATGACATTGATCCAAACGCTTCTCAAGGCCTATGGCTCAAACGCGTCATCGATCGGCTGCCACAAAGCCGTTCGGAAAACCCCGATCATGCGAAGGTGATGCAGGAGGTGGCGGTGCCTGAAAACAGACGCAGCCTCATCTTTGAACACCTCCACAAAGCAGACCAAGCTGTTCTAAACCTTGTTCGTCAACTAAACGAAGGTGACGCATCAGCGGTTTCTGAGATAACACCCGAAGCACTCCATCGACACCCACTTCAAGCGCTCTTTGAAGATCACAAACCCAACAACTCTGGCCGTCACTGCTGGTACTCCAT
>JAYPBG010000047.1:0-620 GCA_038124075.1 Gammaproteobacteria bacterium | reverse complement strand
CGCCCACAACCCACCCCACCACCCCCCCCCCTCGGCCCCTCACCGCGGGTACTCCAGCCCAGCGCGACAGATGATATCGCTGCTCGAATTTGCCCGCAAGCAGATCGACATCGGCACCCTGCCCCTCGATTTCACACTGCTTGCTGACAACCGATCATTTGAGGCCGTCGATGAGATTAACCAGACCGGCATGCGTCAGTCGATCCTCAACCAGCTCCCGATCAACCCTAAAGGGCAAAAACCGATCTATATCTTTAACCAACAGCAACGCTCCGACGCGCTGCTTAAACACAGACCAGACGTTATTTTTCTCAATGTCAAAGTCAATGCGCTGAACCAGGTCATTACGCCCGACGTTGTCAACCAACTGCTGTTAAAGAACGACTATCGCCCCACACTTGTCATACCGGCTAAATCCTACAATGATGCTGGACGCATTCCTTATGTCGATCTTTATAACATGCTCAATACGCTTGATAGGACGCTGGCTGAAAAATTGGTTGTTATGGGAGGGTTCTTCGCTGCGCCCGCTATTTTAAGCCATCAGCCTGTCGACATCACCATCGCTGCAAAATCGGAGGCCTCTCTATGCACCTTGGTACGCGGCATGTCCCCCAACC
>JAYPBG010000046.1:8543-15796 GCA_038124075.1 Gammaproteobacteria bacterium | reverse complement strand
CAGCATAACGATCGCTTTTTGAATATTATCTATATGAACAGAGGATCCAAAAGCCGCTGAGTTAATCACTTTCAACAATTTATAGGTTAGGCGTGCATCCTGGGCAATATGTTTCTCTAATTTATCAACCTCCACCTTAGGGTTATTCAGTTCACCCAAGAGCGTTAAAACAACCCTCTTTGATGCTGGCGTACCCCTCTCTTTAATGAGCCTGGGCTTTGCCATAAAGTAACCCTGAAAGTAGTCAAACCCTAACGCTTTGTAATGCTCGAACTCTTCATATGTTTCAACTTTTTCTGCCAAGAGCGCCGCTTTTAATCCATTCCGTCCCCCATCAAAAACATTTAACATCTCAAGCTGCTTGGCCACACCCTCTTTGCCCAACTCCATAACATCGTACTTAATAATATCCGCTCTGGGGACCAACAGGGCCCAATCACGATCAAAAACAAAGTCATCTAATGCGATCTTATAACCTCGTGACACTAGCGTATTAACAATACCAACAAAACTCTCATCGATAGCTTCTGTTTCTAGAATTTCAAGGATGATTTTGTCAGAAAGATTGGAAGGCAAAGGGTTGCATTCTAAAAAAGATCGGGTCACATTCACAAGCGCAGGCAAGCCACCCACAATCTTATCTACCCCCATTTCAACAAAGGCATTAATCAGCACTTGCGATGATGCCTGATCGGGGTTATCAATCACCCCAGCAGAGTTTGTATCCCCCTGACGATAAAGGAGTTCATAGGCAATGACGTTTAAATCTCTATCGTATACGGGCTGACGGGCAAGATATATATTCATATCGTTTTATGATCACAGCTGAAAATTTAGATTGTATTTATATATTAGCTGCAGATATCAGATATGCCCCAACAAATAATTAAATAAATAAATAAATAAGTGAATCTGTAAACGTAAAGAGCCACCTTGAAGAGTAAGGTGGCTCTTTACGTTTACCAAGATCCAGCCAAGCAAGATCCGTTGACAGTTATTTGATTTTAGCCTCTTTAAACATCACGTGTCTGCGCAGCTTACGATCATACTTCTTCATCTCTAGCTTTCCAGGCGTCGTACGCTTATTTTTAGTCGTCGTGTAATATTCACCTGTGCCCTCTGTCGAAACAAGCTTAATTTTCTCTCTCATCGTATTAATACCCTAAGGTTAAACTTTAAAACCGTTCTTTTTTACCAACCGAAGCGCTTCTTCGATACCCACTTTATCAATAATTCTAAGGCCATGAGATGAAACACGAAGTTTCACTCGTCGTTTTAAGCTCTCAACCCAAATACGACGCACATGCAAATTAGGCAAAAATCGACGTCGAGTTTTATTATGCGCGTGTGACACATTGTTTCCAACGGCTGGGCCTTTGCCCGTTACCATACATATTTTAGACATTGTTCAGATCTCCCAGAACTTAATCAACTAAAGCAACCGATAACAACGCTTGATCAATTCTCAATCAAATAATCAAAGCATTAAATTCTTTGACTCACCGCTCTACCTCGCCACTACCCCGCCAGTAAACACCCCTATTGCTCAGGCTACAGCGGGATAAAAGAGCACGAGGCTGCGTTTTTACCAAAATTTCATGCATTTTACAACCATCCATGCTCAGCAAATGATGTATACTCACCATCACCGATCACTAAATGATCTAAAACTCGAATATCCACCGTTTTTAAGGCATCCGCGAGCGCTGTTGTGAGTAACCTGTCGGACTGGCTGGGTTGAGCTCGACCAGAAGGGTGATTATGAGCAAAAATCACGACCGCTGCATTGTATTGTAGCGCACTCTTAACCACCTCTCTCGGGTAAACCGAAGCACCATCAATTGTACCCGTCGCCAACTCTACATACTCAATCACTTGATTCTGACTATCGAGATAGAGCGCAACAAAACGCTCCTCTGACAAGTGTCTCAGTTTGGCTGTAAAAAAATCAATGGCGACCTTTGCGCTGGTAATGGCCACCCCCGAGACCAAGCTCTCCTTTAAATAGCGCCGCCCCATCTCAAGAGCAGCCTGCAACTGAACATACTTTGCCACCCCCATCCCTTTATACTCACACAGCTTATCCGATGAGAGCTCCAGGAGCGTTCTCAAGCCCCCCGTATGAACCAACAGCTCTCGAGCTAAGTCCACTGCACTCTTACCGACAATGCCGGTCCGAAAAATAATCGCCAACAGCTCAGTATCTGTGAGCGCATGAGGCCCGACCTGTAACAACTTCTCTCTAGGCCTATCTTCATCTGGCCAATCAGTTATTGCCATTTGATAAAAATCCTCAAACGTTTATTATTAAGCAAGCACGCAAACAATTGGCCACATAATGAACCCTACTAACCATATGCTACAAGACAAAAAAGTCATCATAGGCATATCAGGCGGCATCGCAGCCTATAAAGCCGCCGAACTGATCCGGCTGCTCCGCAAAAAGGGCGCCATAACGCGCGTTGTCGCAACACAAAGCGCCTGCCAGTTCATTACACCGCTGACATTGCAAGCCCTCTCTGGTCATCCCACGCTGACTCACCTCCTGGATGCTGAGTCCGAAGCCGCCATGGACCACATATCCCTTGCGCGCTGGGCAGATTGTATAATCATTGCGCCATCAAGTGCTAATATAATTGCACGCATTGCGCACGGCTTTGCTGACGACCTACTCACAACCTTAATCTTGGCCACAGAAGCCCCCCTCTTCATAGCACCCGCAATGAACCGGCTGATGTGGAGCAAAACCGCTACTCAAGAGAACATTAAGACGCTTGCCTCCCGAGGTGTAGAGATCATAGGCCCTGCCGACGGTGAACAGGCCTGCGGGGAGGTTGGCCCGGGAAGAATGGCAGACCCAGAGGTTATACTCTCCCACCTTAAAACGCACTTTCTACCTGCACCCACAGCCACTATATTTGAACAGCGAACATTTGTGATTACCGCAGGCCCAACCCGCGAAGCGATCGATCCTGTTCGGTACCTAACAAACCGCAGCAGTGGCAAAATGGGGTTTGCCCTTGCACAGGCTGCACAACAGATGGGGGCCGACGTTATCTTAATCAGCGGCCCTGTACAACGCCCAACGCCAAAAGGGGTTAAACGTATTGATGTAGTTTCTGCTCAAGAGATGCTCGATGCAACCGTGACCGCCTGCAAAAACGCAGACGTCTTTATTGCAACCGCAGCCGTAGCCGATTACACCCTTGAAACAGTAGCCAACCAGAAAATCAAAAAGGGCCACGATCGTTTACAATTAAGCCTTAAGAAGACCGTGGATATTCTTGCCACCATCAGCTTGGGCCGCAGCTCGATGGATAGAGCGCCTTTTTGTGTCGGTTTTGCAGCCGAAACCGACAATCTTCGCGACTACGCCTTGAAGAAACTAAAAAGCAAAAGGCTCAATATGGTCATCGCCAACGATGTCAGCCGAACAGATATCGGGTTCAACAGCGATCAGAACCAGGTGACGGTGTTTGACCACCACAGTGAAACAGCTCTGCCACTTGCACCCAAAGAGCGCCTCGCTGAAACACTGCTCAACATAGTGGCGGAGACGACCCATACGAATAAGAGACCCTCATGTTAGACTGGGAAACCATCGATACCGTACTCCTAGACATGGATGGCACACTGCTTGACCTGCATTACGACTATCACTTTTGGCTAGAGCATTTACCCACCCGCTACGCGGAACACACAGGGTGCTCAGCGGATGCAGCAAAAAATAAGATTCTTGGCATGGTCAAAGCGCTCGAAGGCACCCTCAACTGGTACTGTCTCGACTACTGGTCTGACCAGCTGGGTATGGATATTTCAGAGCTAAAAGCCGATGTGGCGCACCTAATAAAAGAGCGCCCCCACTGCATTTCGTTTTTAAGTTGGCTAAAAGCACAAGGAAAAAGAACCATTTTAGTCACCAACTCACATCAAGCGGGCGTCGACCTCAAGTTCAAGCACTCCATGATCGACGCTTATTTGGACGATGTTTATACGTCACATCAATTCCAGGCACCGAAAGAGTCGCTGCGCTTTTGGGAACAGTTTACCCATAACTGCGCTTTTGACTTAGACAGATCCGTTCTGATCGATGATAATGAAACAGTATTGGAGACCGCACAGAATTTTGGAATACGGCAGGTTTTGACCATCGCACAACCCAATATGCAGCGCCCGCCAAGGGAGCAGCTTAGGTTTCCTGCCGTAACCTGTTACCTTCAGCTCATGCCATAAACCCTGGTGCTGTAACCTTTCATTAGGTGAACTTTGACACAGTAGATACTCAATGACAGCGAACTCTCAAAATAAAGTAAAGTAAAGTAAGGTAATATTAAGCACAATGAGTGACACACGCTCTATTAGGATTGATAAGTGGCTTTGGGCTGCTCGCTTCTTTAAAACCAGATCGCTGGCAAAAACAGCGGTTGAAAATGGCAGAGTTCGCTATGACGGTCAAAGAACCAAAGCAAGTCGCACGGTTCAAGCAGGCGCTACACTTGAAATAAAGCAAGGCTCTGTCACAAAAACAGTGATCATTATTGAAATAGATGACCGACGCAAAGGAGCCCCTGAAGCTCAAGCACTGTATCGTGAAACAGAGGCCAGTATAGCCGCCAGAGAGTCCGCTGCTTTATTGCGCAAAACGGCCGCTCTGGCCATGCCGCGACCTACTAGGCGCCCAAACAAGAAGCAGCGCAGAGAGATCATTCAGTTCAATCAGCACCAAGATAGCCAAAGTACCGATTAAGTTCGACGTATCTCATCTGTCCCAACAGATTGAGTACCACAACCAAACAAAGAGCAATATTTTCATGGCAAAAGATCAAATCCAACGTTTTCTATTTGAAGAATATGATGTACGCGGCGAATTCGTTCAATTGGAGAACGTCTCTCAGCAGGTGCTCTTTGATAAAGACTACCCCGAACCGATTGCAAACCTACTCGCACAGCTGGTACCTGCAGCCTGCCTGCTCAGTGCCAGCCTAAAATTTGAAGGCTCTCTTATTATCCAAGCACAGAATATAGATCCTTTAGTAGCTCTTATGGCGGAATGCACAAATGATTTTAAATTCCGAGCCATAGCAAAATGGGACACCGCAGGTTGGGATGAAAAGTGCGAACAGATGAAAGCCTCTAGCCAATCCCCAATAGAGCAGTTATTAACAAACGGCAATCTTGCCATTACCATTGCCCCCAAAGAGGGTAAGCGCTACCAAGGCATTGTCCCGCTCGAAAAACCAACACTTTCCGGCTGTCTAGAGGACTATTTTGCCCAATCAGAACAGCTGCCCACCCGAATCTACTTAGGCAAAAATGACGACACCTTGGCAGGCATGCTGATCCAACGCCTTCCTGAATCACGTGGCAACGAACACGATTTTGACCATATCACCACCTTAGCCGACACCGTAAAAGAAGAGTAGCTGACTGAACTGGCACCCTCTACACTGCTGCATCGGCTCTTCCACCAAGAAGCCGTACGCACATTCTCCCCCGTGCCAGTGCGCTTCTCATGCAGCTGCTCCCGAGAAAGAACCGTTCAAGCGCTTCTTACCCTAACAGACACTGAATTCCAAGAGCTGTTAGAGAAAGAGAAGGCGACAAATGTAACCTGCGAATTCTGTGGGAAGGTCTATACATTTGATAAAGTCGATCTAAAGAGCCTAAAATTAAGCCATAAAGCCATGTCTCCCCCCCCCAATGACGGCACGATTCACTAAATTAGCTCTTTTACCCCACCAAAGTGAGCATATTTTATCCAAAATGATTTAGATTTTTATAGAATTATCTGGCATAATGGGCGCCCACAATTAAGGTGCCCCATATGTTAGTTACTCTATACGGCTGCCTGTACGCCCACTGTACCTTGTTCCGAGCAGACGCCATCGAGAAATTTATAGCGCCGTATCGAATAGGCTTTATTATGGGTAACAACTCAACTGATCGGCCATATGCCGTGAGGACATAATTCATGACGCAAGCAATTACATACCAAGACCTTACCACGCCTCAACTTATCGAGCTCTCGCTGCAACGAGAAGAGGGCACACTTGCCAATACAGGCGCACTGGTTGTTAATACGGGCTCAAGAACGGGTCGATCGCCCAAAGATCGATTCATCGTTCAAGAAGAGTCAACCCGTAACGCCATTGACTGGGGAGCGATTAACCGCCCATTCGATGCTGACAAATTTGACACGCTATGGCAAAAAGTCTCAGCAACACTGAATGAACACGACCGCTTTATTTCACACCTTCATGTAGGCGCTGACCCAGATCACTACCTAGCCGTCAAAGTGACTACTCAAACGGCCTGGCACAACCTATTTGCCAGAAACATGTTCATTCAGCCTGGACAGTACAACCCAAAAGCAAAAGATGAATGGCAAATCTTACACTGCCCCAGCTTCGAGTGTGACCCTGAAGTAGATGGAACCAACAGTGAAGCCTGCGTTATCATCAACTTCAAAGCACGCAAAGTCCTTATTGCTGGCATGCGTTATGCCGGCGAAATGAAAAAAGCCATGTTCTCTGTACAGAACTTTTTACTTCCAGAGAAGTCTGTACTGCCTATGCACTGCTCTTCCAATGTCGGAGAAGACGGTACAACAGCGCTTTTCTTTGGTCTTTCAGGCACGGGCAAAACAACGTTGTCAGCCGATCCAGAGCGATACCTCATTGGTGATGATGAGCACGGCTGGGCCACAGGGGGTGTATTTAACCTTGAAGGCGGCTGCTACGCCAAAACCATCGACCTAAGCCAGGAAAATGAGCCCATTATCTGGGATGCAATCCGTTTCGGCGCCGTTGTTGAAAATGTTGTCACCAACCCAGAAACGCGCATAGCGGACTACTCCGACACATCGCTTACCCAAAATGGGCGTACGGCCTACCCTCTAGAGCATGTTGAAAAGCGCGTCATTGAGAACCGTGCCGGCGAACCTAAATACGCCATCTTCCTAACCTGCGACCTAACCGGCGTCTTACCCCCTGTATCCAAGCTCAGCAAAGAGAGTGCGGCTTACCACTTTTTAAGCGGTTATACGGCACTTGTCGGCAGCACGGAAGTAGGCCAAGGCACCGGCATTAAATCCACCTTCAGCACCTGTTTTGGCGCACCTTTCTTCCCAAGGCCTGCGGGTGACTATGCCGAGCTTCTGATGAAAAGAGTCGAGTCGTTTGGCACCGAAGTCTATCTTGTTAATACGGGCTGGACCGGGGGGCCTTATGGCACAGGAAGCCGCTTCTCTATTC
>JAYPBG010000046.1:0-8533 GCA_038124075.1 Gammaproteobacteria bacterium | reverse complement strand
GTCTAATACAGAGACTCAACACATCGATGCGCTTAACCTCGACGTTCCAGTCCAGGTGCCTGGCGTTGACGCTGACCTGCTCATCCCCAAAAACACCTGGGCTGACAAAGAGGCTTATGACATCGCCGCTAAGGATCTAGCCGCTCAATTTAAAGCCAACTTCGAAAAATATGACGTCTCAGAAGCGATCAAAAATGCCGGCCCAAAAGGCTAAGCTGACCGCTTACTCTCCGGTCCGGCACCTTAAAGGCGTCGGGCCGCAACTTGAAAAGCGTTTAGCAAAATTAAATATCTTTACGCTGCAAGATCTTATTTTCCACTTTCCCCACCGCTATCAAAACCGCACTCAGCCAACACCGCTTCATAGCCTACTGATTAATGAAGAGCAGCTCACAACCGGGGTGGTCTCCGCTGTTCGAACTCATACTCATAAACAGGGCCGCACGATAACAACCATCACCATACAAGATGGGGCGCACACCCTCTCCATACTGCTGTTTAACGCACCCAGACAACAACTCCAGCGCTACACGACAGGTACACATCTGCTCTGCTTTGGTACCACCAAGCTCTTTGACCAACAACTGAAGATGACCCACCCTGACATAGAGCTAAGCCAAAATGGGGCGTTTGACCTACCCCAACAACTGACACCCATCTACCCAACCACTCAAGGCTTGCATCAAAAAATCATTCAAAAGCTTATAAGGGCTCTGCTGTCGCTGTACGAATCAGGTGAGTGCGAATTCGATCTGCTGCCGAAGGCGCTGTATCAACAGTTCGATATGCACCCCCTACTTGAGTGCCTAAACAATATTCACTTCCCCCCTGCAAACAAAGAGATCAGCCACTTTCGGCAACAGGTTGCTCTGGAAGAGCTGTTGACCCACTACTTAAATATTTTTGAACTTAGAAAGAAACGAGAGCAAGCACTTGCGCCCCCTTTTGACCCTAACGCAACACTGCATAAACAACTCATCAACCGCTTGCCTTTTCAACTAACGGATGGGCAAGCAAAGGCACTGGATGAGATTTGCAACGATCTATTCTCAGCAACCGTACCCATGTTCAGATTAGTGCAGGGCGATGTGGGTTGTGGCAAAACCATTATCGCCGCCTTAACCGCTCTGCTTGCACTGGAAAGCGGTTACCAAGTTGCGCTATTGGCGCCTACCGAGATTCTCGCTCACCAGCACTTCGAAACCTTCAATGACTGGTTCAAACCCTTTAAAGAGATTTCCGTGCACCTGTTGTTGGGTAAAACCCCCAAAAAAACACGTAAAGCGCTCATAGAAAACCTGGCATCAGATACCCAACAGATCGTCATCGGTACACACGCCCTCTACCAACACGATATACCGTTCAACAAATTGGGCTTGGTCATCATTGATGAACAACACCGTTTCGGTGTAGAGCAGAGGCAAGCGCTCCTACAAAAATGCAAAACCACCGGTTTCACGCCTCATCAGCTCATACTGACCGCCACGCCCATACCAAGAACACTGGCTATGACACTGTTCGACTGTATGGATTGCTCAACCATTGAGACCCTACCCACCTCGAGAAAAACGATCTCCACCGCCGTACTGCCCAACACCAGACGAGACCAGCTCATCGACCGCATTCAACAAGCATGCGATCAAGAGCAGCAGGTATTTTGGGTATGCCCAAATATTGAAGCGCACCCCAACAGTGATCACCCTCACGCCTCCGCCCATAAAGCCCACGAAGCGGGCAAAGAAGAGAAGCCTCGCGCATCTGTAGAAGAGATCCACACACATCTGAGCGAAAAAATCCTTCACCATAACATCACTGTTGTGCATGGAAAAATGAGCAGCGAAGAAAAACAGCAGGCCATGGAGCAATTTCAATCCGGTGCATCATCCATCCTTGTAGCCACAACGGTTATAGAGGTCGGTGTTAATATTCCCAAAGCATCGATTATGGTCATTGAAAATGCTGAGCTTTTTGGGCTCGCTCAACTGCACCAACTTCGTGGTCGAGTTGGGCGGGGGTCAAAAGAGAGCTACTGCTTGCTGCTCTACACACCCCCACTCTCTACGATCGGCCATGAGCGCCTGGAGACCATTCGAAATAGCCATAACGGCTTTGATATTGCCGAACAAGATCTAAATCTTAGAGGGTCCGGCGAACTGCTCGGTACAGAACAAGCCGGCATCACACGCTTTAAAATCGCAAATATTCATCAAGACCGGCAGCTGCTTCGCAGCGCCAAAGAGGTCGCACACTGGCTGCTAAAACAGGGTGTTGACAGCCTACACTACAAGCTCTCTCAACGCTGGTTGCACTCACCCGTTAATGACCAGCTCTCTTAGCCTTGATGACTCTACATAACGTTAATAACAGCTCATATTTAATCATAACGGGCTATACTGTAAAAAGACTCAAAAAACCTCATAAGAATACACCGTTCTCATAATAATTTGATGTATATAATTTATTATTCATAATTATACGTCATTAATAACATATAGACCGTTAATATTTATTAGGTTTTTATTACTTACTACAGCGAGTAGACGAGGATTCAGTGAATGAAAATACCTCATCAAGTCCAACAGTGTTTGGATCTTCAAAATATCGATTACGGGATAACGGCTGACGATACCGTTGATCTCTCTTCATTAAAAGCGAGTGATATTGCATTAAACCAGCACACACCCGCCCCTGAAAACATCGCGATTCTTGTTATTCTTCAGGACAGTATTGGAAAACTCCAAGTCATGATTCCAGAGGGCTCCCTCATCGACCTCACTGAAGTGTGCGAGCTGTTAGGCAGAAACCTTCAAGCCTTATCATCTGATGAACAATCAAAACTGCTCAAAGAGTTTGGTACTGACACCCTCCCCTCCATTCCTCAGCTGACTGGCCTACCTACAATCGCCGATTGCGAACTCTTTGAGAAACATGTGGTATACCTCAGATCAGGCATAGAGGGCCACTACATTAAGCTGACGCAAGATCAATTTAAACGCACCATGAACGATGTGGATCTAGGGAAATTTTCGAAGCCTATCCCCAACGAAAACAGAGCCATTACAGGTGCCGATGCACCGACAGATGAGGCAAGCATTGTTAAGGCGGTTGAAAAGTTTACTACGCTTCGCATTAAGCAACGCCTTGAAAAAACACTCGAAATCCCCCCTATGCCCAGCACAGCCGACAAAATCATTAAACTGCGTGTAGATCCAGATGCCGGCGTTGGTGAACTGGCTCAAATTGTCGAAACCGACCCAAGCCTTGCAGCACAAGTTGTCAGCTGGGCAGGCTCTCCATTCTACGGCGCCCCTGGAAAAATCAAGTCCGTGCATGACGCCGTCGTCCGTGTGCTTGGCTTCGACCTGGTCATCAACCTGGCTCTCGGCCTCGCGTTAGGCAAAACCTTCAACCTCCCCAAAGATGGCCCAAGAAGCATCACACCCTATTGGCAACAAGCGGTTTACTCTGCACTTGCGATGGAGAGTTTAGTCAGTAAAATACCCAGCGAGCGCCGGCCCACATTAGGCTTATCTTACCTTTCCGGGCTTCTACACAACTTTGGTTATCTTATTCTAGGTTTTGTATTTCCACCGCACTTCTCAGTCATTGGTCGCTATTTAGAGGTCAATCGGCATATTAGCCATCACCATATCGAACAGCATGTATTGGGTGTCAGCAGAGAACAGATCAGCGGTTGGTTACTGAAATCTTGGAACATGCCCGATCAAATCGTCAACGCCATTCGCTGGCAGCAGCACCCAAGCTATGAAGGTAAACACGCTATTTATGCCAATTTACTCTACATCACGCACCAACTGTTACGCAAACAGCAAATTGGCTCTCAGAACCCTCAAACTATCTCAAACGAACTCTATGAAAGGGTTGGACTCACACCTGAGGCTGCTCAAGAGGCCATTGATGCCGTCATTGATAAGTCGACCTATATTAAGTCAATGGCAAAAGTGCTTGGGAACAATAGCGACGAAGGGTGAAGAGCACAGCCGCTCACTGTAGACGGGCCAGTGAGCGCCCCTGAGCAAAATAGGCGTTCAAATAGCTTTGGCTCTGCCCTAACCAAGATTGATACGGCGCTTTTTGCAGTGTATCGACATACGCCTCCAGATAGTGGTTCGGGACATATCGAAAAAGATATAAGTTCCTCAGGAGCCGCTCTGCATCCCCCTCCATCTGCAGTGCCTGCCGATACCCCTCCACAATCTTATTGAGTCGAGCCTCCGCAATCAACTCTCCATGCTTAATATACTTTAACGCTCTTAAAAGGCTCTTACGCAACTCAACACGCACCAGCACTTCCAAGGACTGCCCCCCTTGGGCAAAGCTTAAGGCACGAATCACCCTCCACCTAGACTCTAAAGCAGGGTGCCGCTGCAAGCGCGCCTTATAGTGCTCAAACGCCTCCTGCTCATCGGACGACTGGCTCAACAATATATCAATACCCATCGACTTTTTTATCGACGGTCGATCCAAAGAAGATAACAAACTCTCCATATCATTAAGTGAAAGATGTATACGCAGCTGTTCTACAAGCCGACTGCGCACATGCTCCGCATTAAATACCGCCTCCAGCCTCTGCCGAACCTTAGCAAACTGCTCTAAAGAGAGCGACTCATTGGTCTCTTTGAGTATTGAAAGCTCACTCTGAACCCACACATCTATCTGGTGAACAACGGCAGAATAGCCTGACAGCAGATAGAGCTCCCGAGCCAACCGCTCTTTCGTCGCTTCGGCATTAAAAGAAGAGGCACACACGATACTCGACAACATACAGGCCCACCCCACCCCACACAATCGGAGCAACAGCCATTTGTGCATAAAACATCCTTATTCACGTTTCTGTGTTTCTCACATGAGCTAGGAGGCCCTCGTACCGTTTAGAAAGCGCTCCTTATCCAGCTCACCTTCGGACTCAGCCACCACAGTCGTGACAACCGCATCACCACACACATTTATGGCCGTTCGAATCATATCCAGAATCCGATCCACACCCAAGATCAAACCAATCGCTTCGCTCGGTAAACCGACCTGCAACAGCACCATCGAAAGCGTAATCATACCGGCACCCGGCACGGCCGCCGTACCCACGGAGGCCAATGTCGCGGTTGCAATAACAGTCACATACTGTGACATCGTTAAATCAACCCCATACGCGCCCGCAATGAAAACCGTCGCTACCCCTTGCATAATGGCCGTACCATCCATATTGATGGTTGCCCCCATCGGCACGGTAAAAGAGGCCACGGCATTTTTAACACCAATCACCTTTTCAACGATTCTAAGTGTAATGGGCATGGTCGCCGCACTGCTCGCGGTACTAAAGGCAAACATCATGGCCGGATAGATCTTACGATAAAATGTTAATGGGTTAAGTTTAGCTAAAAGCAGCAGCATTGCACTAAACGTAAGGCCTGCATGGATCACCAAAGCCGCTATCACGGTGATCACATAGGCTGCCAGAGGTAATAAAAATCCAACACCATTTTTTGAAAACACCTGCGCCACCAAACAGAAAACACCCACAGGCGCCAACTTCATCATCAGCATGACCATTTTCATGACAACATCATTGGCATCTTCAAATAGGTTTCTAAGACGCTCACCCGACGTGCCACACTGAGTAATGGCTAAACCCACCAGCAACGCAAATACGATAATTTGCAGCATATTGGCATTCGCCATAGCCATAATCGGGTTACTCGGAACCAAGCCAATCAGCACATCTTTGAGTGATGGTGGATTCGAGGGTGTATACGTTGCTGTACTCCCCAGCTCTGCACCTACCCCTGGATCAACCAAAGTGGCTAGGAAGAGTGCTATAGATATAGCAATGCCCGTTGTAACAAAGTAGAGCAAAAAGGTTTTGCCACCAATTCGCCCAATCTCAGCGCTACTGCGAGAGGCACAGACACCACACACCAAGCTGACAAATACCAATGGCACCACCAGCATCTTTAGGCTGTTTACAAACAGCTTGCCCCCAATAAATAGAGCACCATTAATGATATAGAGATCGATCCATTCACCCAATGGGCCTATGACGCCTTTTATGGCTGAAAACAGCCAACCTAACAACAACCCCAAGATCATGGCAATGACAATCTGCCGGGTTAAATCGGATGTATGGTTCGCACTGTGTGAAGGGCCAGAACCCTCTGCATCGTTTTGGGGGTGGGGTATAGACCTTTGATCCGTCACGCTTAACTCCTCATTCGTTACCTGTTTTCAGCCTACATACTCGCTATGAGCTGTGTTTAGCTCCGCGAAGCCTACTTTAGTGGCTTTTTCGTTGCTTTTGCCAACGATAGGCCCGCATAGAGGATAGAAGATTTTAAAGGGATAGAAAACCGCAGCGCAAAGCATTTACACCTAAGATGATACACTCAATGTTTTTTTCCAAGGCAGGAAGCTTAAAGAGATATGCTGGGCGATATCGATAAACCAGGTCATCACCGCAACATCACCGTCTGCAATCAGGTGTTTTTTATTCAGATGCCTAATCAAACGTGCACTGTCATGTCGGCTATTTTTTAAAATATCATAGGCATATTGGGTATTCAGAAAGTTAAGCACCAATGTCGGTGATTCATGCAGCCCTACGACCGAATGGATATGGCCTGAACGAAACTCAAAATAACGTGCAACCCGGCCTTCACGCGTCTTAATCTGAACAATGAGCTCTTTGCCCTGAATGCGCCCTCTAAAACATTGATTGGTTCGGCTCTCAGCCTTCATGCGAGATGCCATCATCCACAACAAACATCTTAAATTCATATTATTTTTCACAGTATTATGTCGTTTTTTAGTTTCATAGGTGCGCCATGATTGTTCTTATTCAAGAGCTCAAACGCACCTTGCTTGATATACCGCTATTATCTCCACATTCCAGGTTAAAAAACATGCAACTTATGTTACAAAGCGTGGCTGAAAGGTATAGAATTATGCTCAACACGCAACGCTATGAGATACACTTCATGATGAATACGCCAAACTGGCCACTGCAACGATCCCATATCCGACACTACTTTCACCTCATCCGCTTTGACCGCCCAATCGGTACACTGCTTCTGCTCTATCCTGCATTAACAGCTCTCGTCATTGCAGGTCAGGGCGCACCCTCCCTGAAAAATATCGTCATCTTTAGCTTAGGCGACTTCTTAATGCGATCTGCCGTTTGTGCAATTAATGACTTTGCTGATAGTAACTGGGATGGCGAAGTGAGCCGCACTCAAGATAGGCCTTTAGCTCAGAGGCACATTAAGCCCATTGAAGCCGTTCTTATTGCTCTCTTATTGACGCTGTTGGCCTTTATTTTGGTGCTCTTCACCAATGCTCAGACCGTCATGCTTTCGTTTGTTGCAGTAGGCCTAGCAAGCCTCTACCCATTTACCAAGCGCTTCACCCATCTACCTCAAATATTTCTCGGCGCGGCCTTTGCTTGGTCAATCCCTATGGCTTTTGCCGCAGAAGAACAGATTTTAACCACCACAACCTGGCTGCTCTTTATTGCCACGGTTACCTGGACGGTTGCCTATGACACAATGTACGCAATGACAGACAGAGCTGATGACCTGCGTGTCGGCATAAAATCTACCGCTATACTGTTCGGACAGCTTGATCGAGCTGCAATCGGTGCAATGCACTTAACCGTCCTTATACTGCTTTATCAGATCGGACAGCTTAACGGCTACGGCTTCATATATACTGTGGGCCTATTCACCATTGCCCTTCTATTTCTCCATCAACAACGCTTAATCCGACATAGAACGCCCGCCGACTGTCTACAGGCTTTTCTGAATAACCGTTGGGTAGGCCTCGCTCTGCTGGCATGCACTTGGCTAAGCTATCAGATCAATTAATGCCTTCAGCGCCACTGAAAAGTGCCCTGACAAAAAAGATCCATTCTCTGACAAAGCTCTGTTATCATTTTGTCATAATGGCTGTTTAGGCTATCTATATCAAACATACACACCATGACCGCCTACAGAAGATAAGCGAGACCCTGCATGGCTAAAATATTGATTGTTGATGATGAAGCCGCTATTCGACAGATGATTCGAGACGCACTCGAAATGGCTGATTTTGAGTGCCTTGACGCCGAAGATGGGCTGTCAGCCCACACCCAAGTGGTTGATCATCGACCCGATCTCATTCTTTTAGATTGGATGTTACCCAATATTAACGGCATTGAGCTGGCCAGACGGTTGAAGCGCGATGAGCTCACTTCAGAGATCCCCATCATTATGCTCACAGCCAAAAGCGAAGAAGATAATAAAATTATCGGCCTTGATGCTGGGACCGATGATTACATTACGAAGCCCTTCTCAACACGCGAGCTGATCTCACGCATCAAAGCGGTGTTACGCCGAAGTAAGACCGGTATAGATGAGACCCTCATTACCCTAGAGCACCTCAGTCTTGACCCCGCCAGCCACCGAGTCAAAGCGAACGAGAAGAGCATCGACATAGGACCCACAGAGTATAAACTGCTGAAATTCTTTATGACTCACCCAGAACG
>JAYPBG010000045.1:0-15941 GCA_038124075.1 Gammaproteobacteria bacterium | reverse complement strand
GTTTCTATCTTAATTTTTAAAATCGGTGTCTAGACAATGGGGTCCACTTTAAACCGCCCTATCTTTACGTAACGGCTCAATAAGCAAATTAGAAAAACGAGTAGCCCGAGACAGCTCAACCCCTTTCAACCCAATCACCATACCCAACTGACCCGCTTCAGGCTGTGCACGGTACGAACGAAAAAAACGATCCCAACACGATAGGGCAAAACCGTAATTGCTGTCGATCTCTCTGCGCAGATTAGAGTGATGAATCCGGTGCATATCAGGCGTCACTATAATAGGTCGTAAAACAGAATCCAAACGCACGGACAGAAAAAGATTGGCATGCGTGAAAAGCGCCATACTGCTCAACAGCACTTCAAACAGTATTACCGCCAAAGCCGAAGGGCCCAAAACAAAAATTACACCCATTTTAAAGAGCATCGACAACACAATCTCAATAGGGTGAAACCGCAACGCGGATGAAGCATCGAGCGCTTTATCCGTATGATGAACTCGATGTAAGCGCCATAAAAAAGGCACTGAGTGGAACAGGCGGTGCTGCCAATAGATCGCACAATCTAAAAACACCACTGCCAACCCACACTCAAACCATAGGGGCAGAGAGATATGGTGCAATAGACCCCAGCCCTGCTGAGCAGCCATCAGCGAAAAACCAACCGCCATGACCGGCATCAACAGTTTGAGCAACAGGGTGTTCAAAAGCATCAACAGCGCATGTGGCAACCACCGCACCCAGCGGCCAATCGTGTACTGACGCCTCGGATAGATTGCCTCTAAACAGGCCAACACAGTCATCAACGTGAGAAAAATAGCTAAGCGCACCTCATCGCTGTAGCGGATGAGCCCATCCTCAATCGACATTTATAACCCCCTATCTCAAGCGCTATCCATCATACATGCTACTTACGGCTTATCCATGGCTTACCGATGGGCTCTTCACCTGTTTGTTTACTCTGCTTTTAACCTGCTTTAGCGCTTCGTCGTAAACCTTGCTATCATCCCACTTAACCCCAAAACCTCAACGCCGCAACGCATCTTGCTTCGAAGGCAGAACACTCATGCTTTTTACCCTACCCTACAGAACTCACTCACCTCAAGTTTTTCTGCTGTTAGTGCTACTGATTATTTTAGTCGATCTACTGCTGGGTGACCCCCGCTACCCCTTTCACCCAATACGTCTGATCGGCCATGCACTTAGCCGCTTAGAGGCCTCGCTGTTTCATATTGGGCTGAATGGACGCATGGGCGGTCTGCTCCTCTTTATCTTATTGAGTCTAGCAGCGCTGGGCAGCTATTGGATCACATCATGGCTGCTGGCAAAATTACCCGGTTACCTTGGCATATCCGCCACCTTCCTCTGGGACCTCTATATCGGCTGGAGCCTCTTCGCCTTAAAAGACCTCATGCTTCATGGAGAACGGGTAAAAATCGCTCTAGAGACGCAGAGCCTGACAGAAGGTCGAAAGGCCGTTGCCCTGCTTGTGAGTCGCGATACAGGGACCATGGATCATGCCGCCTGTGCACGCGCTGCGATTGAGAGTTTAAGTGAAAACATTGTCGATGGCGTCATCTCACCGCTCTTCTATTTAATTCTGTTTGGTCTGCCCGGTATGATCCTCTTCAAGGTGATCAGCACCATGGACTCCATGGTAGGCTATAAAAATAGGCGCTACTTACACTTTGGCTGGTTGGGTGCGCGCGCTGATGATCTCTTAAACTTCCTGCCCAGCCGCCTCACATGGCTCACCCTATCGGCTGCCGCCACACTGCTGCCAAGCTGTTCGGGCAGACAAGCCTTCTATTGCGGCTGGCACCAACATGGGTACTTACTCAGCCCCAATTCGGGTTGGAGCGAAGCGGCAACTGCGGGTGCCCTGCAGCGCCACCTGTTAGGCCCTACCGTTCGACAAGGCAAAACGACCCAAGCGCCCTGGATAGGGCCCACACATTTAGATGGGAAAGATGCTCACCTAGCAGCAACCAGCACCGATATTGGCAGAGCCATTCGGTTGCTCTATTTAACGGTCGCGCTCACACTCCTTCCTTTTTTTATTGTCATATTGTCATACTCGCTCAGCACTCTTTGATATTAGATATTAAGAGACATTTATTAACAGGTTGTGCGCATAACCTCTTTAAGCAGAGCCGCGCCGCGCGCGCGCTGCTCTTCACTGAGCATACAAGGCGCCTGTTTAAGTTCATCGATAGAGAGGCGCTTCTCCGGGTCAACACACTTCAACAGGTAAGGTACCTCTTTGATATTCTCCATGGAGGGCTCATACGGCCCTTTTATACGCCGCTGCTCTGTGGGATGTTGAAAATCGAACATCTCCAGCAGCGTCACGCCCAACATCCAAAGATCTGCGGCTTTACTGTCATAACTGCGCGTCTCTGCCAACACCTGTTCAGGTGCCATATATATGGTTGTTCCATTTTGTTGCGTCGACAGACCCTCAACTATCTCAGAAGTAGAGTAATCACATAACGCAACACGACCATCAGCAAAAAAAAGCAGGTTTGCCGGTTTAATATCGAGATGAGCAACCCCCTGCTCATGCATCGCCTCAAGCCCTTGTAGTATTTGGTAGCTGATATACGCCAACACCTCCTCTTGAGCCTCTGCGTCAAGGTGATCGACAACACTTTTCCATTTTCGAATGAATCGTTCCCCATCACCACACTCCGCAATAGGCATAAAAAGATGATAATTCTCCCAACCCTCACGACAGGGCGCCAATGCATAATCCACCGTACGAACTACAGAGCCATGCGCTGGAAGCGCTTCTAAAACAGCGAGTTCACCTCCAATACGAAATTTATTAACTCGCTTCACCGCATAGTAGCCTTTACTTTCAAGGTCTCTGGCAAGCCGTACAGTACCGCAACTGCCTTCTCCAAACATAAAGTCATCCCGTACATCGATACCCAGCGTACGACACACATCTTCTGATGTTCGCTTAGATACTTGATTAATCAACTCAAAGATTTGGCCTTTATCACCTAGTACAACGGGGTATTTATAACCTGTTTGCTCTGGATCCAGCCGGCTGAGATTATGTTCATCTAATATGCTGCGAAGAGACTCAGCCCAAGATTTATCATACGCTCGGTATTTCAACACTTGCTCCCTATAGGATTCAGCACTGAAATGGCGTTTCATATCTGGCAAGGTTACCACCCGGCGCAAAGCATGCGCACTGCTCGGCCGTGGAAAATCGCGCAAACTGTTTGAGTGATGCAAACGGACCCTGTAATTATCACCCCCTTGGAGATCAGGTTGCGCCACTGACAAAACCGAATTTTCATCCTCAAATGCTGCGAGATTACCTGAGCTTTGAAGGCCAATATTGGGCTTAGCCTCTGTAGAAAGCCCACCCTCTATACATGACATTGACAAACTGTTCACACTGCCAGCAATACAGTGTCGAGCACGCGCATACATAATAAGACCTCTTACGGAAAATCGCCTTAAATAGAAACTATCCAGGACTCTGAAATAACCAAAAACCAATAACTAAACAAGCGCTACAAAATACTAGGGAAAAAGAGTTTTATCATACTTGAGCTTGTCACGAGAGCCAAGCGTTAAAAAATTAAAACCCTAGATGAACACCCCTTAAATCAGCGTCGCACGATTGATCGATAATGCTCAACCAGTGCAGAAGGAAGGTCTGCAGGGGCCGCCTCAAGCGCAGGAATGTTTTCTCGCATAAAACGCTCATGCACTGTGCATCGCTGCGCCAGATAGTGGGCCGTGCCTGCATAACTCAGCGCCTGCTCGAACGTCGATACCGGCTGCTTAAGCCGCGCCTCTAACGCCTGTTCTCGTAAGTTAGCCATCAACACACTGTGCCGTTGCTGCAGATGCTTCAGCGCAGGTATCAGCTCACCCAGATGCTCATCACGTACATTACTGACAAGCACGACCGATGCACGACGGTTCAGCTTCGTTAACGCACTTTTTGCGGCCATTAAATAGTCACTGGCCACAGGCTCCGCATCAAGATCATACAGGGTATTTAAGATTCGGTTGATATGATGGGCGGACTTACCGGGTGGCAACCAGCGCTCTTTGCCCCCAAACGTGAGCAAACCAACCGAATCACCTTGACGCAGCGCTGCATAAGATAAGAGCAGCACCGATTTCATCGCATAATCAAAGTGGCTAAGCTCACCGTCACGGGCACGCATCCTACGACCACAATCGAGTAGGAAAAGCAACGTCTGATCTTTTTCAATCTGATACGTTTTTGAGATGAGCGTATGGTGCCGCGAGGATGCCTTCCAATCGATATGACGCCGCTCATCACCCGGCAGATAGTGGCGTAACTGATGAAACAGCGCCCCCTGCTCTCTTGGCCTCGGCGTGCTGACACTGCTCTGCGAAGCGCGCTTCAAAGCCAGCGCCAATTCATAGTGGTGCAGTGCGATAAAATTGGGGTAGACTTTTATTCGATCACGCTTGTGAACCCACAAAGTATCCAACCAAAACATTAAACGGCTGTGGTAGAGCAGCTGCAACGCCCCAAAAACCAGTTCACCTCGTTTTGTCGGTTTCACCTGATATTTAAAAGAGGTACTCTGACCTGGAAGCAGGGATAATGACGCAGGCAGGGAGCGATAATCTGCCGTTGAAGGCAGGTGATCGGTGATTAAAATCTCAATCGCTTTATGACGGTTATGGGCCACATGCAACGTAACACAATTCCACTCCCCTACCGCAAAGCGTGACGGGCAGTGACGATCAACATCAAACTGCGGTGCCCAAAATCGAATCCAGACCAGATCCCATAATGCCAATACAATCAACACCCCACCAAACAACCCCCACACCATCAGCGAAAGGGTTTGCATACGATTAACGGCATGCTCAGGGGCCAAGAGAGCGATCATCGGATAAAGCAGCCCCAACAAGGTCCACATGAACAGAAGCTGTAACAACCGTTCACTGGGGCGTGGTAACCCTTTACGTTGGATATTATTATTCATTGGCTGTAGGCTCTCACAACGGCCATTATGATCTGGGTGCCTCAGCGTGATCCAGCAGGGCCTGAATCACTTGGTCTACGCTCACCCCCTCGATCTCCAGCTCTGCCGTTAACCCCAGTCGATGCCTCAATACCGGCTTCGCCATTGTTTTAACATGTTCAGGCTTCACAAAAGGGCTTCCTTCCAGCAACGCTTGCGCCCGAGCCGCCCTCAATAGGGCGATGCTTGCGCGCGGGCCTGCACCAAAACGTAACCCACGCCACTCGCGACTCATACGTACAATATTGACAGCATACGCCACCACCGATTGATCCGTCTCAATGCTCAATACAGAGTCCTGCAGGGCCTTCAAGCTCTGAGGGGTTATCAGGGCTGATATCTTTGAAGTGTCCAGAGCATCTGCCGATTGCGTGACCCGCTCCACCATATCGATCTCTTCTGCCTGTGAGGGGTAATCGATATAGACCTTAAAGAGAAACCGATCCAACTCCGCTTCCGGCAGAGGGTAGGTGCCCTCCTGCTCAATGGGGTTCTGGGTGGCAAGCACCATAAACGGTTGCGGTGTCTGCAGCGCTTCACCCTCAATCGTCACTTGCCGCTCCTGCATCACCTCCAACAGTGCCGCCTGTGTTTTTGCCGGTGCGCGGTTGATCTCATCCGCCAACAAAAAATGGGTAAACACAGGCCCGCGACGCACTTTAAATTCACCGGATTTCATATCATAGAGCGCGTGGCCCGTCACATCACTCGGCATCAGATCCGGCGTAAACTGTACACGGTTAAATTGACCGCTCACGGTTGCAGCCAGCGCTTTAACCAGCAGTGTTTTACCTAAACCGGGGACCCCCTCGATTAAAACATGCCCACCCGCTAATAGGGCCACCATCACCTGCTCAATCACGGCACTCTGGCCTATGACCACTCTGCCGATCGCTTCCATAATCGAGCTAGCCTGCTCAACCGCTGCTTCAAAGTCGACGGGTTCATGCTCATGCGCTTTTTCGCATATGTTTTCACACACTTTTTGATCATCACCTTTATCATCACCTTCAGGGCGCTCTATACCGCCTTTATAACCTTCCTGCTCCATTTTAATCACCTATCTTAAACCTATCTTGCCCACTACCTTATGCCCTACCTTATGCCCACCACGTTTTTTAATGCTTCAGAAGTTTGTTCAACAGCGATGCTCATGGTTTTCAGAGGCGCTCTCTGACCTGCTTCAATATCTTCACATACTTTAAAAATTCTGCCTCACTGATGCTGGGCTTCTGCCTCGTCACGACTCGACCTTGCAGTGGGCCCTGCAGAGCCTCCATCAACTCTGCTTCAGTGATAGGGTCCGCCTCTGTCGAGACTGCCGCCACAACCGAGGTCAAGGTCTCTGCATCCAACGCCCCTTTTCGCTCACTCAAGTACTTGCTGCTCGATGGGATTTGACCGGATTGACGGATGCTCGAAAACGGTGTTTTTAGCCGTTTTTCTATTAGGCGATACACCTCCATACGCAGGCTCGTCAGCAAGGGTCGCCCCGCAAACCTTGCCCAATAAAATCGATTACCGGCATCAATATGCTCCAAAACATCCCGACCCGTAACCACCGTTTCCGCACGAACAGGACCCAATCGCTGCCCCGCTTTCCAAATAAACAGCAGCAGCAACAGTGTAAAAGCCGTCATGAACGGCCACGCCGCATACCAAAAACGGATGATCCAATGCACACCTCTACCCATGCCATAGATCAACCAAACCTCTTCAACATCGGCCACCAACTGCGCCAGCAGATAAGCGTGATCAAACAGCGCAATGCGCTCATTGCGCCAGAGCGCATCATCGGTCAGCAGAGTCACGACACCGTCGCCATAATGAAATCGAATCAGCTGATTGCCGTGACGATTGGCAAAGGCTTCCGATCCAGCGGATGAGCGGTCCACCATATGGCGCTGATGATTAAAATAACCCATTACCCACTCACCGTGATCACTCAGTCGTATCTGAGTCAAGGTATCTTCTATCTCTGCATCACACCGGTACTGTTCATTGGCTCTCTTTTCAGCTGAACAGTCGCTTACAGGGTCTCGCTTTCGCTCACCCTCAAGGGTATTCGCAACGTCATTCAGGCCCACATCAGGCGTCTCTACCCGTCTCTCTCTATCATCTCTAATAGGGTGCTCTTCTCCATGAAGGTCGATCTCAAAGGCCTCGAACAGCGGATTATTTTTAACGATCCGCCCTTCGCGCCCTCGTCGGTCTTCGTCATAGCCTGCGTCATAACTGCGACGCTGGGCAGCTAAAATAAGCACGCCACCCCGCTCTACCCAGTGAAGCAGTGCTGTCACCTCCTGCGCCTTTAAAGGGTAGCGATCAGCACTGATCACGACAGCGCTATTGATACGGCTAAGAGGTGACATATGATCCAGCTGTTTTTGAAACCGGCTGCCTCGGTCACTCTGAACCTGCTTTCCTAACCCTTGCAGAAACAGCTCCGCGGCCAAAAATGGTTTCTGGTGCGCCTCCATGGCCCAGCCACGATCAACCGTTACTTCTGTCCAACGCCACTGTGAGAACACAAAGAGGCATAGAAGTAGACATATGATCAAATAGAGTAGATTTCGACGCATCATGAGTGCCTGCGCCCTTTCGAAAAGAGCGCCTTGTCCCAGGCTCGACAGCGTTCAAGAAAAGCCTCATCCGACATCGTCTCATGCCAATACGCAAGATGCATCCACGCATCGACCAGCGAGCTCGCCGCCGCCTGCCAAGTGTCATCAGACACCGTCGAAGCCATAGAGGCAATTTTTCCCATCAACTCTCTCTCAGTATCACTCGGTTCAATCGCTACGCCTTGAGCCTGCGTCTCTTCCAGAAGTCGCTGATAGAGCATCGCTAAGGCCGCACGGTATTCACCGGCTTGCCACAGCGCCTCGACGCGCGCTTGAGTGTAGGTGGCGTCACGGCTTAAACCCGGTGCAGCACGCTTATGTTGACTCAACGCTTCTTGTCTAAAGAGATGCCTCCAAACCCAGAGCTGTCTACACAATACCATCAGAGAGAAAAACAATAAAAGTATCAAGATCGCCTTCAACCAGGCACCTGCATCTATTTTGATAAAGGAGAGACCCTGCTCAAACCACTGTTTATCCCTATCTTCACCCTCCCAAGGCCAATGCCACGCACGCTCCTCCCACCCGTTCCAAAAAGGGTCAAAAACAGGCTGAAGCACGCGCTCCTGTCTGACAAAGGGAGGTTGATTGAGAAGGGTTTCAATCGTGTCACGCGCCTCGCGTCGCTCCGCCTCATGGGCGTAGGCTTGAGGAGGCCCCCATAGCGTAGCCATGAAAAAAACACTCAATGCCATACTCAACATCAGAGCGGGTGGGGCACGCCTCACATGTGCAACGCGTTTGGCTAAACGCCGAAAAGCCAGCTCAATATCCCACCCCTCCAAAAGCACTCTGCGGTTTAAATAGAGCGCAAAACCACCCCCCACATAGAAAGGCGTGACCAGTGTCAACCCTAAATAGAGCCCCATGGACCATAACAGACCTTCTGCACCCTCAACCGCCCATATTAATGACCATACCCCAAAGGTGAACTCTTGCGGAATAATAAACCAGATCAGTGCAATCACACCGAAAAACAGAACCCATAACATGAGATAACAGAACAGAAGCCAAAAAAAGGCAACATGATAAGCGTCTCGCTGCAATAACGTTAATCTACGGGCAAGCCGCTCGCCTCGAAGGTGCTCAAGTTGAGTGACCGGTAAATTAAACGAGCGCACCAAACTAAAACGTCGCCACATGAGCGACGCAATAAGATCCGTTTTAAACAGCTTAGGCACGTTGCGTATCACATCTGTAACCGTTGGGCAATGGCCAAAAAGGGCTCGACTCATCACGTGAAGCGGAAGGCGCTCCCAAAGAGGCAAACACCACCAAAAAATAACAACCCCCAGCATGGCGTGCGCAGGATAACAGAGCAGTGTGAGCGCCATATAGATCGGTAATGTGATGCTGAGCCAGCTCTTCATCACAGGCCCCCACCAAGTACGCACCAACAGAACACCCAGATCAATCGCCGCCCAGTAACTTCGAGGTCGAATGGCTGCCGCGGCATTAGCAAGATCCACTGCGCGCCTCTTCTAGACTGTTTTGCTCCTCAAGCTCTTTTTTATGGACACCCTTAACGCGCCCCACAACAAGAAAATAGATCATAACGGCTGCCCATAAAAAGCCGGCAACCGTGTACTTAACACCTTGAGAAATTGCGGCACTTGAAGACCAAAATGCCTCAATAAATGCAGCAATGACCAACATAGCCGCCATCCCATACACCATGTTAATCGCGGTACGTGCTGCACGCTTGAGTGCCGTGATCCTTAAATAAGGCCCAGGCGCAACCATCGCCCAACCCAACTTTAATCCTGCTGCACCCGATAGCACAATCGCAGTCAACTCAAAGGCTCCATGCCCACAGACAAAGGGGTAAAATGTCGAAGAGAAACCTAAAAACGTAAGATAGCCTGCCACCGCACCAAACACGACACCGTTATAGACCAGAAAAAAGATCGACCCCAAACCAAACAGCAACCCTGCGGCAAAGGTACGAAAACCGATCCCTACATTATTCATAATGTAGTACCCAAACATCGCCACATCGGTATCCGCGTCACGGGGTCGACCCACATGAGCCGCATCAGGGTCATACATCTGCGCAAAGCTCTCCACCTGCTCTGGGCTAAAGATTGAGTAAACCAGCAGCGCATCGTGATAGGTCAACCACCCTGCAAAAAACGCCGGGAGATAGAGCAGCAGTGCAGCCAATAAAAAAAAGCGCCACTCGCGCCGAACCGTACGCGGAAACGTCTGAGCCACAAAGGTGGCCAGCGCTCTTCCAAAGTGATGATTATGTTGATACAACTGCTGATGCCCACGCAGTGCCAATTGATTAAGCTCTTCAATTAATTGGGCACTGTAATAGCGCTGTTTTGCAATGCTCAACAGCTGACAGAGTCGACGGTAATGTTGCGTAAAGTGTTCCGCACTGTCAGCCGTTGGGTTTTTCTCGCTTTTCTTCGATTCCAACTGAACCAAAAGCGCTGCAAACGCTTTCCATTGCGCTCGGTAACGCGCCTCAAACTCAGCCTGTTTCATGATCTCCCTCTCCCTCTTTCCCCTCTTTCCTATCTTTCTTATAGAGAGGCGCCAATAGATTAGCCAGCGCATCAGCACGCTCAGGCGAAAGATGATCGATACGCTCCGCATAAGCGCTCAATGCACGCTGCTCTTCAGCCAATAAAGATATCGAGGGCTGTAGAGAGGGCTTTAAAGACCCTAAACCAGCACCCACCGTCGCGCTGCCTGAACCGTTTGGGGCATAACGCTGATAAACAACCAACGTTGAAGCGATCAGATCACCAAGCCGCTGAAAGCGTCGCGTTAATACCATAGAGACCAAACCTGTGAGGTAGGCCAAGGGTAAAAAATCAATGAATCTTAACAGGTTTCTCAGCATAGAGGCGCCCCAAGTGATCGGCGTGCCATCCTCGTGAATCACTTGAAGACCCAGGGCCATTTTCCCAGGTGTCTGCCCTTGACGAAACTGCTCAAAAAAAACAGGGTAGAACCACTCTAATATAAAGAAGACCACCGCAAGCAGTCCATATCCACCCTCACCAAAGAGGCCGAACAGCACCCAGCAGGCAATCTGTATCACCATTTTTATTAACGTATCGACTGAAAGCGCTACCGCACGCACCAAGGGGCCAGCAACCTCAATCTCAAGATCGACCCCTTCGGGCGTCTCTAAAATATATTTGTTATCAATTTTAATGGGGTTCAAACCACTCAATTCGTTCTTCTGTTTAACACTATTCTATTTAACACAGCCTGTTTAACATAGCCTTTTTAATATTAGCCATACCATCAGCTGTATTCCACCTTAACCGCTTTAGGACCCAGCAGCCCTTTCAGCTGATTGATCAACACCTGATCTGGCTTCACGCGCCACTCTTTACCCAAATCATATCGAGCGCTGACACCCTCACCTTTATAAAGAACACCTATACGACAGTGCCCTCCAGAAAAGGGTTCAAGTACCTGCTTCAACTGCGGCACCAAAGCATCCGACAAGGGCTCATCGGACTCAGATCGGCGATCGACCACACAGAGCAGCATCTCTCGCGCATGCTGCTCACGCGCCTCAGTCATACCGGTCAACTTTCGGGCAACCATTTTAAGGTTACCCGAATACTCATCCATGCTCACCTCACCTTCCACCACCAACAGCGCGTCTTTCTCAATAAGATCACGATACTCTGAAAACGTCTCACCAAATACCGAGACTTCTAAACGACCGCTCTTATCATCCAGAGTGAGAAAAGCCATTCGGTCACCTCGCTTACTCTTCATGGTACGAATCGCAATCACCAAGCCCGCCGCCGTCGCATTCTGCCCTTTCTGAGTGGGCTGCATATCAACCAACCGCCCTTTAACAAAGTGCTTTAACTCAGAGAGGTATTGATCAATTGGATGCCCTGTAAGATAGAGTCCCAAGGTCTCCTTCTCACCCAACAGGCGCTCATCCTCACTCCAAGGCTCCTGAGCGACCCAATCCTCTGGCTGAACTTCCTCTTCGCCACCTAAACCCCCAAAAAGATCCATCATGCCTAAGGCCTGGTTGCGGTTATACTGCTCAGCTTTCTGAATCGCTACAGGCAGCGTAGCAGCCAATACCGCACGACTGGGCCCAAGCTGATCCATCGCACCGCTTCGAATCAACGCCTCCAGGGTTCGCTTATTGAGTTTACGCATATCGATGCGCTGGCAGAAATCGAACAGGTTCTTAAAGGGCTGATCCTTGCGCAGCGTGACCATCAACTCAATCGGGCCTTCACCCACACCTTTGATGGCCCCTAAACCATAGACAATCTCACCTTGCTCATTGACGGTAAATTTATAGTGGGAGTAGTTCACATCCGGTGGCAATAAAGTCAAATTCATCTGCCGACACTCATCAACCAGCATCACCACCTTATCGGTGTTGTCCATATCAGAGGAGAGCACAGCCGCCATAAACGCGGCAGGGTGGTGCGCTTTAAGCCACGCGGTCTGATATGAGATCAGCGCATACGCTGCGGAGTGAGACTTATTAAAACCATAACCGGCAAACTTCTCCATCAGATCGAAGATATAGGTTGCCTGCTCTTCAGATACTCCCCGCTCCAGTGACCCTTTGGTAAAAATCTCTCGCTGTTTCGCCATCTCCTCAGGTTTCTTTTTACCCATGGCACGACGCAACATATCCGCGCCCCCCAGCGTATAACCCGCCAAGACCTGGGCGATCTGCATCACCTGCTCCTGATAGAGAATAACGCCGTAGGTGGTTTGCAAGATGGGCTCTAGATCGGGGTGCGGGTACTCCACTTTTTGACGGCCGTGCTTACGGTTGATAAAGTCATCCACCATACCCGACTGAAGTGGGCCTGGACGAAACAGAGCCACCAACGCCACAATGTCTTCAAAACAGCTCGGCTGCAGACGCTTAATCAGATCTTTCATACCCCGAGATTCAAGCTGAAACACCGCTGTGGTTTCAGCCGATTTCAAGAGATCAAAACTGGCGACATCATCGAGCGGGATGCGCGCAATATCAACAGGTTCGACATCCGGCTGTTGCGCAATGGTTTTTACCGCCCAGTCGACAATGGTCAATGTACGCAGACCGAGAAAATCAAACTTAACCAGTCCAGCCGATTCAACATCATCTTTATCAAACTGCGTCACCAGGTTCTGACCCTGATCATCACAGTAGAGGGGGACAAAGTCAGTCAATTCAGAAGGGGCAATCACCACCCCTCCAGCGTGCTTTCCTGCATTACGCGTAATACCCTCGAGCTTTAGGGCCATCTCCAGAAGCTCTTTGACCTCTTCATCTTGTTCAAACAGCTCCCGCAGCTGCTCCTCCTGCTCCAACGCTTTGGTCAGTGTCATGCCCAGCTCAAAGGGGATTAACTTGGCAATACGATCTACAAACCCATACGATTTACCCTGAACCCGACCCACATCGCGCACCACCGCTTTCGCCGCCATGGAACCAAACGTGATGATCTGAGAAACAGCCCCTCGTCCATAGGTCTCTGCAACATAATCGATCACTCGGTCCCGACCTTCCATGCAGAAGTCAACATCAAAGTCAGGCATTGAGACACGCTCTGGGTTAAGAAAGCGCTCAAAGAGAAGATCATATTCCAACGGATCAAGGTCGGTGATTTTAAGTGCATACGCCACCAATGAACCCGCACCCGACCCTCGCCCCGGGCCCACCGGAACATCGTTATTTTTAGCCCACTTAATAAAGTCCATGACAATGAGGAAATAGCCGGGAAAGCCCATCTGGATAATGATATCCAGCTCTTCAACCAGCCTCGCGTCATAATCGGCACGCTTCTGCTCAACCTTAGGGTCTTTAGGATCAAGAATAATCTCTAATCGCTCTTCCAGCCCCTCTTTTGAGATCGCCCTAAAAAAACTGTCCATGGTCATGCCGTCTGGCACAGGATAATTGGGTAGGTAGTATGTGCCTAAAGGGACTTCAACACTGCAACGCCGAGCGATTTCAACACTGTTCTCAAGGGCTTCGGGAATATCGGAGAAGAGTTCAGCCATCTCTTCTGGAGTACGCAGATATTGCTGATCGCTGTAACGCCGTACACGCTTGGTATCATCAAGTGTGTAGCCATCATGAATGCCGACACGCACCTCATGTGCTTCATAATCATCCGAACCCAAGAAGCGAACATCATTGGTTGCCACAACGGGGCACTGGTGCTCCATCGCCAATGCGACACTGCTGTGAAGCACCTCTTCATCCCCTGCGCGACCGGTACGTTGCAGTTCGATATAAAAGCGGTTTGGAAAGAGCGCCATATGGCTTTGCAGCAGCGCCGTAGCGCGCTTCAGATCATTCGAGCGCAGCGCTTGTCCTATATCCCCCTCTTGTGCACCACTGAGCACAATCAACCCTTCTGCATGGTCATGGAGCCACTCACGCTGCACCACAGGCTGCCCGGACGACTGGCCTTTTAGGTAGGCCAACGAGATCAACTGCGTCAGATTCTTATAACCCTTCAAGCACTGAGCCAGACAGCATAGGCGGGTGGGCGCACTTTCTGGGTCATCAGGGGCCAGCCAGATATCACTGCCAAAAATCGGCTTAATGCCGCTGCTCATGGCCACTTTCTGAAATTTAACCAGACCAAAGAGGTTGGTCACATCGGTCATGGCCACCGCCGGCATCCCCGCCTCGGATACCGCCTTCACCAACGGCTTAATTCTAACCAGGCCATCAACCATCGAGTACTCGGTATGCACTCTTAGATGCACAAAAGTGGGTGACGATTGGGGCTCACGCTGGGCTTCGGAAGAGTCGGACACGCTTGGCTACCTCGAGTTGCGAATTAAAATACAGCACCCCGCTATTGTAGTTGGATCATATATGCCGTTCAACCAGGACAACACACCCTCAACCTCCTTCTCTCTTTAAGTCAGCTTCTCCACCGCCACTCGAACGTATTTGTGATAGGGTGTTTTGGCGATGGGGTCACTGCGCTCACTCTCCGTAAGCTCATTGATGGAGGGGCCATTACGTACCCTCTTTCCACGCTTCTCATAGAGCATTCCGTAACCATGGGGCAAGGTCAGCATGCCCGGTTGCACCGTATCATCACGGCGCACCACCACCTCGATCGCACCTCGGGCAGAGCGACAGATGACACGCTCGCCCTCTTGCATATGGAGCGCATCACAATCGTTTGGGTGCATGCGCATAGCACCCTCTTTATCGGTTTTACGCCAATCAGGGGTGCGAAAAATCTGATTCGCATTGTAAGCACGTCGCTCTCCGGCCATCAAAATAAAAGGAAACGCCCTCTCCTCATCATCGTGCTGAGCCACTTTCAAGGCCTTGAGTTGATCGATCATCTCCTCGATATAGAGGTGCACCCGCTTATCCGGTGTACGCATGAGTCGCCAGGTCTCCTCATAGGTAAACGTCGCCAAAGGCACTGATCGATCAGATCGTAAACAGCGTTCAAACAGCGCATTTGCCAAGGTATACCCCGAGCCTTTCAAGCCTGTACGCTGTACCTGTTTTTTATATCGATTCACGTAAAACTGAGAGACACCCCATATGGAGGCGGCGGGGGCCATACCCGGTGGCAGTGCTTTTCCTAGCGTCGCATAGAGGATAACAGGCAGGTAAGCTTGCCATTTAGGATTCAATTTCAGTGCCGCCATCAAAGCCGTCGGAAAGAGCCGAGCACTAGGGTATATACGATCGAGCTTTGCTGCGGCCTCCAGTTTTGGAAATCGATCGGGAATTTTGCCCATCGCAACAAGCAGTCGTCGATAGATCTCCCCCTCCTGTAAGCCCTCATCTTCAGGTTGCAGGATCGGTTTTCGAATATGGAAATAGCTTGTAGGAAACCCAAAGGTAAAAAAAGCCGCTTCACCTTTCTCGAACTGAGTTTGAGCAGGCAACACATAGTGCGCGGCACGCGCGGTTTCTGTCATAGCGACATCGATCACCACCAACAACTCAAGCTTTTTAAACGCCGCATCGTATGCTTGGGTGTCCGCCCCTGACAGTGCAGGATTCGCGCTGTCAACAATGAGCGCTCGAATGCGCCTTGGGTGATCTGTATCGATCTCTTTGGGTAAAATATTGGGCGGATAGAACTTGCTGATGGGGTGCATGCCGGTCACTTGAGTTAAAGGCGCGCCCTCTTCTGGGCTTTTTGAGTGTGCCAAGAGTGGTGCAAACAGAGGGACCAAGTGGTTTCCTCCCTCTTTATTAAAATTCCCTGTTATCAAGAACAGCAGCTTCTCTAAATAGGAGTTCAGGGTACTGTTTAAGCTCTGCTGAATTCCTAAGTCAGCCTGTAC
>JAYPBG010000044.1:15318-16091 GCA_038124075.1 Gammaproteobacteria bacterium | reverse complement strand
TAATACAATGGAACAAAAAGGGAGGTCATCCATTTGAGGGTCCTGATAGTCGTGATGTCAGTGGTGAAAGAAATTTGCTTACGATAAATTTTGTTTTAAGCAGTAAATTACCTTTATGGATGTTTTTGAAGAAGTAGGCAAGTTTTCGTCTCTGTTCCCCCGACATATCTCTACCTAAGTCGTACAGCTTAGCTTTAGGGCTCAGAGGAACTGGAGCGCCGGTAGGAGTAGGAAGGCAGCCATTTTCTTTGATTTCTATGGGCCATATTTGAGCTTTAATGATGCCCTCCTCATCGAACTCTACGTCAAGTATGCCTGTTTGCAGTAACCGAATATCCCAGCATAGATCGAAAATAAAGTCTCCAAGTGAGGGGGCGGCGATGAAGTTGTTTGAGCACCATGCCTCATAGAATAGGTGAGGGTGACTGCCAATGACACCACGCACACCTGCTTGATTCAGCTGTTCCATCAGTTCATGTTGGTAAGCCATCGTTTCAGTGGATGCTTCCAGTCCCCAGTGCAGCATAACGAATAGGTGATCCACCGATGTAACGGAAGACTTGACTTTTTCGATAAATTTTTTGTCCAGGCGTTGATAGCTCGTCTGATATTTATTGGTATTGTCGGGGACATCGGAGGCGGCGAAAAAACCAAATGTCTGACCTTTGATGTCAAACTGTACAATATGCTGTTCGTTTTTACCGATGGCTTCTATTCCTGACCGATTAAGGGCACTAAGGGTTTCATTAAAGCCCTCTTTTCCGTGTTGAACG
>JAYPBG010000044.1:6110-15308 GCA_038124075.1 Gammaproteobacteria bacterium | reverse complement strand
TTGTAGAACCTTGAAACCTGCACCGTAGAGAGTTTTTGCGGCAGATGGGCACCCACGAAGAACGGCTCTTTCCGGCTCTTTTGGGTGAAAATTTTCCGTTGTAAGTGGTGCCTCAAGATTGCCTGCAACGAGATCTGCCTGCTTGAATATATGACGAACCTCTTTAAATGGGTCTGAGTGCTCTAAATAGGAGCGTGGGCCGTGCCCAAATGATGTATAGTACTCGCCTAGGTTTATATCACCTACGAACATAATACGCATAACATATACCTATATAACCTTATCTATTTTTTACAAACTATGTGTAATAGTTTTGTATGACCATTTGATATTTGCCATTTTTACCTGAAGGAATCGAGTTGACATGATTTACCTCAATCTCCATATCATCACTTAACATTTTTTTTAGTTCCCAAAGCATGAAGTTCTCTTCGTCCTGATTAAAGCCTGGTTTGGTTGCAAGATTGACCACAACCTTATCCGGGGCATTTTGAATAATTTGAGCATTTTTAATATTTTTTAGGTATTCAAAGGCGATGGAGATGGCGGCTGTAGGAACACGCTTCTCTTTAGTGACGATGACTGCGCCAACCTTTCCGTAGAGTTGTTCAATAATAGGGGTGTGGCGGCCACACGGGCAGGGTTCATTAGAGACCTTTCCAAGATCGCCTATACGATACCGAATGAGCGGCATAACGTCATTTAACAGTGTCGTTACAATGAACTCGCCTTCACCGGTGGGCGTAATCTTTCCATTCTCGTTCAGTATCTCTAATAGGCCATACTCAACCGAAATATGTTTTTTTCCAAACGCACATTCACTCGCAAATACAACTGATTCTGCAGAGCCGTATTGATCAAATACTTTACAGTTGAATGCCTCTTCCATTGCATTTCGCTCTGCGTCGGAGAAGTTTTCAGAGCTTGTACTGATTCCCACAGGTGTGAAAGTAAGTTTTATCTTGTTTGATAGGATGTATTCTGCTAAACGATGAACAGAGAGTGGATAGCCTTCAATTAGAGCGGGCTTGAATGTATTGAGCTTTTGTATGTAATCACTCAAATTCTCTTCAGTCATGTGAAAGGATGAAAATATGAGCTGTCGATCCTTAAGATTGTAGCGCCAGAATGGTGGTTTATTGTTGTCTGGCTCTTGAACTTTTCTGCCGACAAATGTTGCCTTTTTGTCGCCAATGTTAAAGCCAATGCTTTTATAGAAACGGTTCCAAAAGGCGTATGTTTTTTGACGAATATCCCTGTTTAAGGAGACTTTCAGTGGTGTTCCGGTACTGCCGCCTGTGTATATGTTTAACAGCTTATCGTTCGAATATTTTTTTGAAATAAATTTTTCTGATGAGTTGGCAACCCGTTGGCGGTCTAAAATGGGAAAATTATCTATTTTGGTCTCTTTAATACCAAGGCTTTGATAGTATGGTACGCTGCTGAGTGCGTGTTCTAGAATTTTATTTAGGCGTTCATTTATGATTGGATCAAGTTGATTTTTTGTTTTGAACTCATTGCCAAAAAGTTCTTCACTGAGAGTATGGTATACGCCTTTATAACGATTGTTATGCTCCAGATAGCCGTATAGGCTGACAAGACAGTTTTGTAGCCAGACGGGGCTTGCAAGATACAGTTTTTCAGGTAAATGGCTTTTCATTCTGGCACCTTTGAATCATAAGGTTATCATTTCATTAGGTTGTAGGCTGATCAATCTGTGCGGATCGATTCTTGATAAGTCGAGCCGGATTTCCAGCGAAAATTGATCCTTCATCTACCTCAGCCTGCGTTACGACTGTACCCGCAGCGATAATAGAGTGGTTGGCAACATTGGCCATAACGATGGAGCCATTGCCCAGCCAACAGTCATGGCCAATCTCAATTTTTGTATAAGTCCCACCTTGTTCCTGAATCGGGGTCTCCATCGATTCAAAATTGTGTTGGCTTTTTCCGCTGAGAATATGGACGCCGCTTCCAAGTAGTGTATCAGCTTTAATAGTGCATTTGCCAATATTGCACTGTGGGCCGATATAGACACCTCTCTCGATCGTGGTATTTTGGTGTGATAAAACAGTTAAAAAGCCGATAAGTATTTCGTCAGAAGTACCAGGGCACGCTAACCGGTAAAATGCAGCACGTATATAGATGCCCAGCTTTCCTGGAATTAGGCTTAAACCTTGGGAGAAGGATTGAAAAGTGCCATCTTTATCGCCGATCCGGCTTAATCCGAGATGGATAAGGTATATTGGGTACATAGTTACGATAAAAATATTTTTTATAAGACGTTTAAAATATTGTCGCGTTGAGGTCATCGGTTCAGCCTTGTCATTATCCATGTACGCTCTTTAGAGGGGCGGAAGTGTATAAGGCCGCTGATTAAGCGGGTTCCAATACGTGTTATAGACTGCTTCCACGTGAGTATTGGTTGCTTGGTATGGACAGATGGACGTCGCTTTAAGGGTGGCGCCTTATTAATGGTTTTGAAATGATGTGGGCCATAATTCTGCATTAATATGACCATGATGCGCGTATATCGTGCTTCGTCACTTTTCGAGAGGGTGCTTGATATATAGAGGAGCCACTCTTCTGCTTTGGATAAATATTGGCTTGCTCGCTCGGGATCGTAATAAGCGGCTTGATGCATCAGCATCACTTTTCGGATATCTTGAGCAGCCCAGGTATCGTTTGGAAACTCCAATATCTCGGGGTTACTTAGAAAAGGCCGCTCGTTTTGAGCCATCCAGCGACTGTAATGAGCAAATGCATCTAATGCAAACTGAAAATGTTCATCATATTGTCGGCGCTCTTCTTTAATACCGAGGTACTTCACAAGGCTTTGTAAAAGGACTAGATAAGACCAGGCAACTTCCACATTAAGAAGATCTCGTTTTTTAATATTATCTCCAGGGTGGATGGTATTATAAATTATGGACTCGACACGCTCTAGCCAATGTTGATCTCCAGTTAATTGTGCAGCATCTAATAGGGTATTGATATAGTTTCCAGTACCGCGCGTGAAAGGGTAGTGGTGTGTGGATGGGCTCTCGTTCTTTAAGAGCGCTTTTAATTTTGGGAGATCATGTTTTTTGAGTGCTAAGAGCTGCTCAAGAAGTCCACCTTTGCCCTCTTGGTTTGAAATCATCCAGTTTGCGAGCTTTAAAACAGCATCTCGAGAGCGGCTATTTCCCGTAAGCCAGTAGTGATAAAGCAATCCGGTGGAGTAGCAGTGCTCGGCTGCTGGGCCGCCACCGGTCTGGCCAGGTATAGAGCTGGTCTGATTATGGCTTGAGTAGGTGCGGTGTGTAGCGGTGTGTGCATCGAGGTAGTGGTCTGTATGCCAAAAAAGGCCACCGTTATACTCTGCTCGATCTTTGTCGGTATGGTAGATATCGATGTCGGTAACGTGTTTAGACAAATCATTCAATAAGTCCCACCAGCGCCTGTCTCCACTCAGTGCAAATTGGCGGGAGAAGCCGTATATTGGGTCATATTGATTATTATAATGAGATATAAAAACCGGTTCGTTGGGGGCTTGATAATGGGTTTCGTGGTCGGCAAAGATATCACCGAAGTTACGCCACCCATACTCATCTATAATTTCACGCTTAGCATAGAAGTTATTAGGCCCCTCAACTCCTTGCTGGATAATAGCGTCTATAGTTGCGGCTTCTGCCGAGGGCGCTTGAACGAGTTTGAACCATGGAAACGCGTTGGTTGACTCATAATGCGAAGCAGATAATCTAGGTAAAACAGGGTCTCTGCTCCAGCTTAAACTCGAGGTGCTCTCTGAATAGTCGATAAAGCAGGTGTGGGTTTTCTTTTCACCACCCTGAAGCTCATATCGGCTGTCTTGTTCGCTTGGAAATAGCTCAATAGAAAGGGTCCTATTATTGGCCGATAAGGCTTTCGGGAAATTTTGCCAGAAATCTTCTATATAGATCTGAACGGCAGCATTTTTACCACGCCACAATAGCATAGGGCTGGCTCGGTCGTCATAAGCAATTAGTTGATTCGATTTGTGAACTTGGAATCCTTTAATAGTTGTTGTTAATTGGTCACTGTGTTTTAAATGATTACGACTATTCCAGTGTTTGCCGCCGCTAGAACCTTGGAAAATGCGTAGAGGCTCATGCTGAGTGGTACTCAAGGGTGTGCAGCCTTGATGGGTAAGCAGTTCTGTCTGACCTATGTTCGGTGTTTTAATGGACAGTTTGAGTGATTGAAAGTGGATGGAGCCTGGATCACCTAGGTCCCACAAACCACCTGCATGTTGTGCTCGGTTGGGGTTATGAAGGGTTGTCTCTACTTGAATGGTGCTGCTTTGATGAAAGAAGTGCAGCGTAATATCAAAACGTGCGATATCTTCAGCCGGGTTGGACCATTTGCCAGAGCTCTTCAAGACAATAGCGGTATGGCCTGATTCAGTGATCTGCCATGGTTGGTCTAGTTGGGCTTCGCACTCACTTTCATCGCAGTTTGAAAATATAAAGTGTGTTTTCAATGGCTGTGCATGAGGTCTGGAGAGGCTGGCTTGCCAACAGAGATTCATTCTATCAAGAGTGAATCGCGCTCTTCCCGTTATAATTTCGATTTTTTGATCGATAATTTCCGCTTTGAGTGGGCTAGCAGGGGGGGAGGCGGCGTTGCAGAGTTGACTTCGTTGTAGCGAAAGGTGCTTAGTTTGGTAAGGCTTCAGATCTATCTGAAAAGTGATTTTCAACCAACGGATGCTGCCATCTGGCCAAAAGCTTAATGGCTCAGATTGACAAGGCCGTTCACGCTTCTCTTTCGCACAGTAAAGAACAACGTTGTCAGCTGGCGTGAGCTCAGATTCATGGATTGGAACACCTATTCGGCAGGGTTCATTGCTTCGGTCAATACCTGAAGGTTCTGTTAGCTCTATATCGATTGGTTGCATATGTACATGGGTCTTTTTGCTGATCGCTTGGTTTTTACAAAAGGGGCTCTTTAACGGACATTAATAGGGGTTACGGGACAGTCTGAGATAATAACATAGGAAAATATTAGTAAAAGTAGCTATAAGATAAATATTATACACGCATGACTTTACGGCCAATTGAAGAACAATATTTGATCGCTAATGTACGAGTTTGTTGCCACTCTGGTGAGTGTTTTAACAGTAGATTGGCAGATAAGAGGATAATGCCTGTATAAGTTAAGAGAAAACTGGTGCCCCTAATGGCGAGTTCTAACACTCTACTATGTTCGGTAGAGCTCGTGGACAATGTAGAAACAAGCAGCCCGCAGGTGCAGCCCAGTATACAGGGAATAGAGAGCTCAAATAGACGCAACAGGCCAAACTTGGTTTGTTGATCGAGAATATAGAGGTAGGCAATCACCGTTATTATCGCAAGCCATCCCCGTGTCCAGGCCATCTTCAGCATGCTCTCATGTCCGTAGAGCATCAAAGCGGGAAAGATCAGTAGGGTCGAAATGAGGTCTGCACTGAATAGCGTTCTTACTTTTCCTTGAGCAATCATTGTGTCACAGATTAATGCAAATAGGCAAAAGCTAAAGAATGTGAATCCGAAAGGTGCGAGCAGTGGGCTGTAGGCTTCCCACTGTTGGCCTAGAAGCACATTTACAATCAGCGTAGGATAAGAGAGGAGAAAAACGGTAATAGGCAGCGTAAAACTGATTGTGAGCCACAAGCACATGCGTGTTCTGTAGGCGAGCTGAGATAGATTGTTACGCTCTTGAGCCAGCGCAGCCATCAAGGGCTCTTGCATAGGTACAACAACGGTAACGGCGGGCAGTAGGCCAATATCTCTGATTAAATTATAGCCCCCTAAGCGTTCGGTTCCAAACAGCTTGGACACAAGAATATTGTCTATTTGAGAGCGAAAAAAGCCGACGATGCCACGCAGCATAAGCCATTGAGAGAAGCACCACTGTTGGCGAAGATGGGTTAATGTCCAGCGCGGTCGAAAAGGGTGAACAATATATGAGCCAATTGTGAATATTGTAGCAGACAGAAGGTTTCCAGCAATGATTGCCCAATAACTGGCATCCGTTAGTGCCCAGGAAATCACCAGAATAAATGAAAGAGATTTCTGCCATAGTGTCAACTGAAAATAGGGGCGGTAGTTAATCTCTCGAGTGAGTTGCATCATGCCTGGTGTAGCAAGTGCACGAATGGGCAGGGTCAGTGCTGAAAGGCTTAAGGGAAGTGCTAAGCTGGGTGCTTCAAAGTAGTGTCCGATTGGGTTAGATAAGGCGATGATGGCGATAGCAACAGCTGTTTTACATAAAATATCTAAACTCCAAGCGGTGTTTAAATCATCTGGTTGAATATCGGCTTTTTGTACGATGTAGTGTTGAGTACCCGCTTCAACTAACAGCTCAAAGAACTGCATCGAAATAACAATCAGTGCAATGATGCCAAAATGTTCTGGAGTCAGTAGTCGAGCCAGAATCAACGTGCTGATGATGCCAAGGCCGCGTTCGATCACTTGGGTGGCAAGAAGAATGGCGCCACTTTTAATAACTTTTATGCTGGCTGACATGTTGTGAACCTTTCCTGAAAGGTTTGTAAAATTACTGTTGCCCTTAGCTCTTACGGCAAGTTTTTAACAAGATGCGGTCCAACTAACTTAGTGACCCATATCGGAAGGCGTTGCCATGCTGCAATCACAAGCTTATATTTGGGGTTGTTTGGGTTCAGTTCTGGTAGAGCACCCTTTCCATCCAGCCAGTAATGCCAGTAGAGCTGGTGAGGTTGTGCGCCCCACTGGCGTTTAAACTTGTAAGTGCCGGCGTCTTTCGTTGAGCGACCAAAGTCAAAGAATTGATGGCCTGACTGAGTCGCATATTTCAGAACATGCCAATAGAGGTACATATTGGCATTGAGCTCATTTGCAGAGCGCAGAGTCGATGCCCAGGGTATCTCCATGGTGCCTTTATAACTGATTAAAAAGGCACAAGATATGGGTGTGCGCTTTTTATAGACCATTACGATGCGGGTATCCAGTTGATATTGTCGCAAAATGGCCTCAAAGAATGATTTGCTGTATACAGGGGTACCCAGGTCGCGCATGTTTTGGGCAAAGACAGCATAGAAATCATTTAATAGCGCTTGCCCTCCCACCTTATAGCTAAGGCCATGGCTGTCAGCCTGTTTTATCTGAGCCCGTACCTTGGTACCAATATCGGACCAGAGCTGATCGCTGTGCTGTGGCAATGATAAGAGAAGAGCGCACTTTGTGCTCTTTTGGGGATAAGGTTCAATGGGGTGAGTGTCTCTGAACTCTACGTGGGATGCAGATAGACGTTTAGCCTGCTCACTCATGACATTCATCAGTGTTTGATGAGCGTCGCTGTTGTCGGCTAGGGCGCCCCCATAATTGAAAAATGGGTTGGAGACCAGGTAGTTTCCGAAGAGCTTGCTCTTCAGCTGAGTCGCTGGAAGCAGGCCGCATAGCCGGTTTTCTGTGTCGAAGGCGCCCAGGTAGAGTGTATGGTGACCAAAGCTGCTTCGGATAATCTCTCTAAACTCATAGCGATGGTAGACGTGGCTGTGTGGGTGTTTATCGACATATTCGTTCCATATTTTGGCATCACTGTCTGAGATGGGGCGAATGGTGAGGGCTGTGGGGCTCGATGGCATCTGCTCGACGGGCTGATCACCTTGCTTTTGAAAGTGGCCAGGCAGTGACGGCCTGGTGTCGGTTGCTGCCGCTTTAATGAGGGTGTCTGCTTTATGGCGCAATGCATTGATCTGGTTTTTAATCTCTTTAATGCTGAGGGCCATCTCTTTCGTTTGCGCCTTAAGAGGCTCTATCGGTTCCCCCTTTTTTTTAGCCTCACCGATCATTCTTGATGTGATTCCTTTTTCAAGCTCCAATTGCTGTAGCGTTACTTTTAATGAGCCAAATTGGTCATTGATTTTTTTTAATTCGTTACACAGCGATGCCGACTCTATAGCGTTCAGCTCATATGGTGTGACGGGTAATTTAAGCAGTGGGGCTTTTGGCATGGTCAAGCTGATCTGAGCTGTAGCATAAAGTTGAGTATGGTGGTTTATTAAACAGAAGTGATACGGTGTATTATTGATCCCATAGGACATACACCGTGGGACATAATAACGCTATTAAGTTCAAAATACCAGAAGGAAAGGGGCTTGTTTAATCAGGGGCTTCAGTTGAGTTGGCCTGATTGCCAGTCTATCCAATCTACAAAAGAGGAGCGGTATTGGACTCAAAGCTAACGATGGAGTGTATTATGGACTCTTATGTATCAGAATATGGCTTATACATAAGTTGTCAATCCGCTATAACTTTTCATGACCGTTTAAGCATTCACTGCGTCCTCCTCATTCCGCCACATTTTTTTAAGAATTTATATATAGGTTAATTCTGTATAAGCCCAAGAATCTTGCCATATTGCTCATTCAAAAGATCTCTGTATTGATTAAAGCGACTGTTAATTTTCCGTTGTATGTCGGTGCGTTTCGGCAATATCGCGCGATACTGCTGAATCAGTGTTTCGGCATCAAAGTGGTCGATGTCAACGTGGAAGTCTTGCATGCCAAATTCATCAAGTAACTCCGCTGCTTTTCGGTAGTAACAGATGCCGATGGTGGGCTTATTTAACTGAAGAGGTAAAACGGTGGCATGAAAACGTGTTGCTACGATAACATCAGCTTGATTTAATGTGCTCATCAGCTCTGAAACTTCAGCGCATTTGGCTTCAGAGATCTGGGGTAACCATGCAGAGATGTTGCTATTTTTTGAGAGGCGCTCCATGATGTCATCAATGACGTTCTCATCTCTAATCTGTGTACTAAACAGAGTCAGCTTGTTGCCATCGTTCAGTATAGTTTCGCAGAGTAGGCATACTTTTTCGATATAGTCTTGGAACTTATCATCATCGGGTAGATACCAATAACGTTTATCGTAGACCGGCATTGGGTTGACGGCGATTGTGAGCTGACCCTGACGAGTGCGGGGCTCAGATGCCATTTTGGTTGTCGAGATGGGTTGGCAACCCAGACTATGAGCTACATCAGGGTAGATGGGGGCATCGATATCGATTTTCGATTCGATGAGGGCCTTAGAGCCTTCGTCACGGTATGATACATAATCAGCTTTTTTTAGGGCATGCTTCAGCATGCGATAACTTAAAGGGAGCGTTAGAGGACCGGCGCCGACGCTCACAAAGGCAACCTTGGTATTGTTG
>JAYPBG010000044.1:0-6100 GCA_038124075.1 Gammaproteobacteria bacterium | reverse complement strand
AGCAAGCAGTGTCCATTTAAGCAGGGTGTAGGGAAAGCCCCAAGCACCACCAAAATTGTCTAAGAATTGATTTGACCCGGTAATCATCAGTAGGTCGATCTCTTTTAAGAAAGCCGAACCCTGTTTTAAGAAGTAGATCTCATCCAGTAAGTTTTGTGAAGCATCGACGGTTTTGGCAGCCCCCTTGAGTAGAAACCCTAGAATGGGAATCGACTTTAGGCGCTGTTTAAGGCCCGCTGTTATGGGTGCGTCTGAATTAGGGGTTGCTGCTGTTATGGTGGGCGCTGTTGAAACCTCTTTTTGAGCAGATGACGGTTGAAAGTATTCTCTTCGAAAGCGTATTGGAAAGGCTTTTACACCGTGCCGTTTTTCACTGTCTATAGGGTTTATAGACATGCAGACGATTTCGGCATTGGGTTCTCTGGCTCGGATGTTTTTAATCGCAGCTTCGATGATGGCTTCATCACCCATATTTTGGTTGCCGTAATGCCCAAAAATGGCTATTTTTTTTCTAGAATCGGTGCTCATAATTCGCTGCCTAGTGATGGGTTCAGTATCAGTTTACGGGTATAGAAGGCTTCAGCAAATCGGTTCCTGGCGTTACATTCCATACCCCGGATGCGCATTAATGATGAGAAAAGGTCGTCTGTAAACCACTTCTTTTTCTGCTGTGAGTTGTAGGCTTCTTGAAGGTGTGCAACTTTACGGTCACAGATCGCTTCTGAGAGTGGCATGAAGGTGTTGGGTACACCAATATCGCCGTCCCATTTTGGAATTTCATACTCGAAGATGAGGTGGTTGCGGAAGGTGTTCCAGGTTAATTCTGATATTTTTCTATGATCTTGATGCAGGTCATGACGGTAGTGAGTGAAGATCAAATCAGGTGTATCAATCGACGCTTTCACCTCTTCAAAACGTTCTTTCACCTCAGTACCGGCGTAGGGAAGAAATCCATCTCGGAGATCAAAAATTCTAAGATCAAGGTTTTTTGCACCTTTTGTGAAAAGGCGAGCACCCTCTTCGGCTTCTGCGCGACGGGCTTCGTTTGATGTGAAGACAACCCAGGTTATGCTGATCTGGGTGTTGCTTTCCAGCAGGTGAAGCAGAGTACCACCGCAGCCGATCTCAATGTCATCGCAGTGTGCACCTAGGCAGAGGATATGAGCCGCTGACTCTGAAGAGGGAAAGAGTGTCGGTTGAAGCACGGTGTTGATCCTTATTGGGTTTTTACTTGCTGTGATCGGTTCGCCAAACTTGCCATGGGCATTTGCCGCTGCTGTAGAGCTCGTCGAATGTCTGTTTATCTTTAAAGGTGTCCATGCACTTCCAAAAGCCGTCATACTGGAATGCAGCCAGCTGATTTTCGGCAATGAGGCGTTCAAATGGTTCGTGCACAAGCTCTTCACCCTCTCTAATGTACTCGAAAATACGCTTTTTAAAGATGAAGAAGCCACCGTTTACGGTGAGGCCAGTATTGGTGGTATCTTGGATGCTCTCTACGGTGCCTTCATCTGCAAGTCGTACGTAATGGAAGGTCTGTTGTGGTTTAACGCATAAAAAGCAGGCTGTTTTATTGGAGTTTTTGAAAAATTCAACCATCTTGTCTAGGGGTACGTCAGATAGGCCATCAGCGTAGTTAGCCAGAAACATGTCATCGGAGTCCAAGTCATCGAGGTATTTTTCAACCGCGAGAAGGCGCATACCGATGTTGGATTTTAAGCCCGTGTCGGCAAAGGTGATTTTCCAATCATGGATATCGGTTTTCAAAAGCTCTGTTTTGCCATTTTTTAATACAAAGTCATTTGACAGTGTCTCGTCATAGTTTATAAAGTAATCTTTGATTACATGTGCGTTGTGCCCAAGGCAGAGCACAAAGTCTTTATGCCCGTAGTGGGAGTAGAACTTCATGAGATTCCAGGCGATAGGTCGGTCGCCAATCGGAACCATTGGTTTGGGTGTGTTTTCAGAGTATTCTCTTAAACGCATGCCAAGGCCACCGCAAAATAGGATCACTTTCATTTTAACTCTCCTTGAATATGAAGCATATGATAATTGAGGTGTTAATATCAGGTGTTTGAATTATTTCCCATAAAATAGATCAACCATTTCCGTGCGCAGGGCGTCGATCTGTCGATGTTTAGGCAGCACTACGTCGTCGTAGGTAAGCGGTGTATCAATGGCGACATCGCGCTTAAGCGTACAGTTTTCCGCTACGCCCATGGGCAGTAAATTCTCTTTCAGGCTGGTTTCGAAATTATCAATGAGGGTATAGGCGGTATAACCACCGATGCCGTCCAGCGATTCACCTGCTTGTAGATCTTTTTTGGCAATGGCAATGGCGTCGCAGTAGGGTTTATCTTTTGGTGTAACGGCTGCGTCATTACAGAGCACGCCACGACTGACAGTTATGGGTATCTCCAGCTGGGGCAGGTGAAAAGGAGTATAAAAGACATAGAAGGGGCCTTCGCCCATTTTTAAATACTTTAGGTAATCTTGTTTCATAGGGTGCTCGGTATGACCGATGACAAAAGCGCCGGTATAAGGAGAAGCGCCGAGCAGAAAATCAACCACGCCTTGTCCAGGTTTAAATGTATCTTTTGGAAAGTGCTCGAGACATGTCCGAACATCGTCGCATGGCACACCGTTCATGCCTCTTTTCGCGACACCAAACCCAAGTGCATTAGCTGTGACGGCCAGCTCCATCGAGAGTTTAGTTCCGTCAACAAAAGAGGTCATCATATGTGGCTTTTGGTTATTGGCTTCTGCAAAGGCGCGTTGTGTTTCAGGTGTACGATGGACATCGTAGAAACCTTTGAGATTACCCGCACCTACCACGTCCAGCCCCATTGTTTTGACATGGCGTGCTAGGTTTGATGCGACACCAGGCTCGTCGCCGTCAGAGTTGGAGTAGATAACCCCCATTTTATCCGCATAGGCTTTAAGAAGTGGTCCAACTGTGGCGTCCATTTCACAATTGAGGACAAATGTGTGTTTACCTGATTGAATCGACTTTAAAGCGGCCCAGGCACCGTACTCAACATCCCCTGTGGTTTCAATAACGGCTTCGATGCTTTCGCATTCGAAGATGGCTTCAGGGTTATCGGTTACGCAAAAGTGTCCGCTGCCGATATAGTCTTCAAGCTCGCATGCTTGGCTGACCGATCTGAGCTCTTCTACACCGGCATTGCGATAGACCGCTTCAGCATTGGCAACCGTTCGGTTAGCGATAATGGCCAAGTGCATGCCGGGAAATGAGCTTATAATCTGGGATGCAATATGTTTAGCACTGTAGCCGGCACCGATCATGGCCACTCTGATGGGGCGGTTCTCTTCTATGCGTTTGGCTATGGCTGTATCGACGATAATCATGGGCGTTCCTTTTCAGTTTCTTTATCTTGAGCTTCTTTAACCTAAGAAATCGGGTCTGTCTCTATCTTTTTCCGAAAGAATGTTGATCTCACCGGGCCATTCGATTCCGAATGCGGGATCATTATAACGCACGCCCGTTTCTGATTCGGGGTGATAGAACTCTGTGGTGTGATAGTACATCTCTGTGTTGTCGGTTAATGTCAGATAACCGGTTGCGCACCCTTCAGGCACATAGAGCATGGTGGCGTTATCTTCGTTGAGTTCCATGCCGAACCACTGTTTATATGTTTTAGAGTCGGGGCGAAGGTCAACGATAACGTCAAACATGGCGCCCCGAGAGCAGCGGACAATTTTAACTTCTTGGTGTGGTGCATGCTGATAGTGAAGGCCACGTAACGTGCCTTTATGTTTGCTCACACCAATGTTGGATTGGCAAATTTTTGCGTTTAAACCAACCTCCTTGTACTCCTTTTCGCACCAGAGGCGACCAAAATAGCCGCGCTCATCGCCAATTCGGTTGACATCAATGATATAGGCACCTTTGATGGGTGATTCTGTAAATTTCATAGTGTTTACTGCCCTTTTGGATCCTTGTTATTGCCAACGTAGATGGGTATCAAGCATGCGTTGCTCAATAAGATTTTTGATGTGCGCAATTCGCTTATATTTTATGCCTTCATAATCGTCGAGGTTCAGTCCATATTTTACATAGGAGTTATAGCACTGCTCGACACCCATCTTCGCGGTCCACTGGGTCTTAAACTCTGGGAAGACACGATGAATCTTGTCAAAATTAACTCGGTAGCATCGCGTATCTGGGCCTGCGCCTTCCGCATATTCCAGTTCGCAGTTGGGCACAATTTCTTTTACGAAATTGGCGAGGTCTCTCATTTGGTAGTTTTCTTCATTGCTTCCGACATTGACGGCAAGGTTGTGTATTACCTCTTGTTCCGCTTTCAGTGCGCAGACGACAGCTTGTGTAATGTCTTCGATGTGTACCAGTGGTCGCCAAGGTGTACCGTCACTTTTTAGTAAAATTTTACCGGTGGTAAAGGCCCATGCAACAAGATTATTGATCACAAGGTCAAATCGAATGCGTGGTGATACACCATATGCGGTCGCATTGCGTAGGAAGACAGGGCTAAAATCGTCACTTGCCATAGGCGTTACATCGCGTTCTACATACACCTTAGATTTTGCATAGGGTGTTACAGGGTTAAAGGTGGCGGTTTCATCAAGTACATCCTCTCCTGCTTTTCCATACATGCTGCATGAAGAGGCAAAGAGAAAGCGTTTGACGCCGACCTCTTTTGCCATTTCGGCAATGCGTACGGCCGCTTTATGGTTAATATCGTAGGTAAGGTCAGCATTGATATTGCCTAATGGATCGTTGGAGAGTGCGGCAAGGTGAACAATGGCGTCGAAGCCTTTTAGGTCCTCTTTTTCGACATCTCGTACATCCTTATTGATGGATGGGATCTCAATAGGGTTATCCCCATAGGTGCAGAAGCGGTAGAGGTCGGTATCAAGTCCCGTAACATCAAAACCCTCTTTTTGAAGAATCGGGACCATCACGGTGCCAATGAAACCTCTGTGGCCAGTGACTAAAACTTTCATATTTCCTCCGTAACCTTTAAGGTTTTAATCTAAGAATTCCAAATTTTAAGAAGTCATTAAGTTCATGTGACATTAGGTCTTTACGCCAGTATGTGAATCTGAGTAGGTATTTATACAGTGACCATTTCTCTTTAATGGGGGCAGGGGATCGGGTGACGGCTTTGTAATATTCGTATGTGCTGCGCCAGGTCTGAAGTACTAGTTTTCGTTTCGTTGGATCCCAGAAGTTTTTCTGTCGATCTGAATCTTTTCGGTCCCAGCTGCTGCACTCTGGGTGCATACGCCGATTAAAGAGGTGTTCAGAAAGCAGAATAAATTTTCCGTATAGACTGAGCTCTGTAATAAGGTTGAGGTCGGCTGCAACATAGCTACGCATGCGAGCGGTTTTAGCGAGGGCCTCTCTGCGAATCAGTCCATACATCTGGTTTTGAATACCAATAGAGCCAATACAGGCTATCATACGATCAGCTGCGCTGCTTTGGTCGACAGTGAGGTTATCCCTGTGTTCATTGATGAGGTGGCCGTGTGCGTCAATGATGTTGGCTGTTCCATACGCGAGTACGGCGTCGGGTTGAGTATCCAGTGCTTCAATGCAGGCCTCTATCAAGCGTGGTTCAATAGGGTCATCTGCATTTTGCCATCTATAAAACTCACTTTGAGCAGGCGCATAGCACACTTCATAGTTCTTAGCGGCCCCCACATTGCTAGGGTTGCGAATATAAACGATGCGCGGGTCACGTTTACAAAACTGGCGACATATCACTTCCGTTTTATCGGTTGAAGCGTTATCGGCTATATAAAGAACAAAATCGCCGTAGGTTTGTGCCAGCACGGATTCAATCGTCTCTTCTATATATTGCTCAGCATTATAGACGGGCATCCCGATGGTAACGCGTGGGGTGTTAGTTGCCAGTTCCATGGTATTGCTCCAATACTCCTTAATTCACTTACGTTAGCAGCAACAATGCTCATTAAACCAGAAAGTGTGTTCTGACTTGTTGGGCATATCAGAGGCTCATTATACCTCCATAAAATGACAAGTCTCGCAATTTTTTACATGTATTTAGTCGCTGGCGCGAAATAGATTGCTCAAATTCACGCCGCCTTCTTGTGT
>JAYPBG010000043.1:15327-16223 GCA_038124075.1 Gammaproteobacteria bacterium | reverse complement strand
GTGGAGAGGCGTGGGTACTTTTATGGTTTTTTTGATTTCCTGGGTGTCCTGAAACCCCTCTAATTTCTGGGTGTCCTGAAACTGCTGAAACTGATGGAAACTGAATGAAACGAAACTGACAAACTGGCCAATTAGGTGGGCGCTGCTGGTACTCGTCAAGCTGCTATAGACTTAACGCCTGCATTGCTGCATAATTATCGCTAGGTAAAGCTTTAAAACTATCCTTAAAAACAGCTCATTAGCTCAGGATTACAACCATGACGATAGTACAAAAAACTCCATATAATACAGTTTCTGATCAACCTGAGACTGATCAGATTGAATCCTCCAAGCCCGATGGCGGCTTTTTAGCCAAAATAAAAGGCAGCAACAGTGATAACTCACCAAAGGTCAACATCTTTGCTCAAGATAATATGCGGGATATCGCCAAGAAGAATTTGCTGTATTACATCTTCGTGGGAGGAACCGTTGGTGCTATGGTAGGTGGCGGCTTAACACTGTCTCCTATAGGCGGCTTCGTAGGCATGCTAGGGGGAGCCGCCATTGTTGCAGCAGTTTGTCTTTGGGATGCACACCATCAGGCAAACAATCCAACAAATGATATTGATGACAACCCAAACAACACATACAACGTGCCGCTGCCAGATCAAGCCGAACCTGAGGAGTTTGACCAACCTGAGCCCTTCCCATTTGAATTAGAGTAGATTAAAACCCTACCACCATAAGCATTAATTAAAAAAGGGGGAGTATATATTATATACTCCCCCTTTTTTAATATGCACTGCACCTCAATATGAGAAAATACCATATGAGAACATATTGTTTATTACACGATATTACCCGCAGCATGATCGAGGGCAGACCTATAAGCATTAATCATCTCTTTAATCGTACCT
>JAYPBG010000043.1:8266-15317 GCA_038124075.1 Gammaproteobacteria bacterium | reverse complement strand
TCCTTTTGAGATTCTGACTGCTCAACTCTTCCCTCTGCATCAAGGGTACTATTCTTATAGTCACCAACACTTCCCACAATACCACCTACAGCCGATATACCTTGGGCATACAGGCTGGCTTCATGGGCGCCCGCACCGGCAGGTCTCACGCGAACCATATTAATCCCATACGCGTTACCAGCTATCGAAAAGGCTGAACTAGTAATGGCTGTAGCCATCTTAATAGTAGCACCCTCTTTTATTTTATCTGCTTGACTATGCAAATGCTCAACAGAGAGCTTCATTGACGCATAACTGGCATCCCGCTGGGATTTCTTCATCTCTGAAGAGACCTCCACCAAAAGAACCAACAGCGTAACCAGCAAGGTTAAATAGGATTGAAGATCTCTTGGCAATCCTGCGCCAAGATTTTCTATTTCCTCAATAATATCCAAAAGCTCATTCCACTGTTCCTGCTCTTCTTCCGGAAGGTTAGCAATGCCCTCACGAGCCCGTTCTCTATGAGCAGTAGGATCCACACCACCACCCTCTGTGGCTCGAGACGCTTCAAGATCAGCCTCAGCATCTACTGCGCGCTCCTCCGTTAGGTCTGCCTCTGGCTCTGGAACAGAAGGCTTATATTCATTGCCAGCGTTCACACCCTCTGAATTCGCGTCCGTGGTTACGGTCACATTACTCTCTTCCTCAGGGTTTTGGCGCTCAACACTCACACTCTGACTGTTATCTACCTGAGGCCCGGCTGCATTACTTTCTACATGAATTCCCATATTCTGCTCACCTGAATCTGTAATTTAAGATTTACTTACTCTGCTTTAAATGCTTACGCCAATGTTCTGGCTGTATGGTTCTTTGTATCTTTAAGTATTTTAATCATATCCGACACAAATTGCGCAGACGCAATCTCTGCTTCATGCACCGTCTTTAACATGTCAGTTATTACTGAAATCATTTCATCAATTGATCGAAGAAGCGCTTCAATGGTTTTAAGATCTGCCTCAGCATGCGAGGCATCTCTTTCATGAACTGCGGTATGAATATTAGCGGCCTCTCTACCCATTGTTGAACCAAACTGAGTGTATCCGCTATAGCGGATCACTGAATTCATGACTTTCTCCCACTTATCTGTCTCGGCCACAATATCAATACTCTTCTGCGCACCATTCGCACCGTTCGCACCACTCGCTCCCGCTTTCGTCGACGCAGCCGTCGCTGCTCGATAGGAAGCCGCTACACTGGCCAGCATCAATGCGATACTGGCAGCCAAAACCGCATAGGTCATAATCATCATGGCTTTTTCGTCGCCACCCGTTACACCTTTTAACATCGCATTATCAAACAGCTTTTCATCCATCTGCTGTAAAAGCGAAAGCGCCATACCCAGCCCCGCCAGTACTACAGGCGTTGATAAACCACCCGTTCCAACAATGGTGGCCACCATAAAAACAGCCGTTGCTACAAAGGCTACCCATCCAAACACTTCAGAAAAGACACCGCTCTTCTTCGCCTTCTCCATAGACTCTAATGACTTCATGAGCTTCTCCAACTGCTCATCATGCTTCTCTTGAGTCATTTCATTCTGAGTTTGTAGGTCTGTAATCCCTATCTCTTTCAAGACAGTACGCAGCTCATTCATCATCGATAACAACGCGATCAAAAAGGCCTCTAAGTTACCCTCTCCTACCCCGTTGTTTAATAGGCTTTTAACCTGCTCAGCCTGCTGTTGAAATCGAATAAGAACCTCTGGGTCTATTACGCCTTGCTCTGCCAGTTTCTTCAAATCTTCTAAAACCGGATCAACCGAGCTGTAAAATTGAGCATCATCACCTGGGTCAACCGTCGGTTGCTCTAACGTGGGTTTTGCTTCGTTTGCGTTGGCTTCAGTAGCGGCATCACTGCGCTCATTGCGCACTTGGACATTCGCACCCTCTTGCGACTGTGCACCATTACTTTGGGCAGGCGCAACCTCGGTATTATATTCGTAATACCCTACATCACCTTGCTGTTCTACCTGGTTTACCATGACATACCCTCTTTAGATTTAAACCACACCCCTGCTATAAGCAGCTATATAAGCAGCTATATATATTTTCTGCATATATGTACTGCATACATGTGCACGCTCTACGCACTCTTCTCTTTTTCTTGATTTTCAAGCTTTCTGTTCATCTGTTTTTCGAGCATCTGCGCACGCTCTTTTAGCGCTGCATACTCTTTTTTTTCACCCGCCCAAAGGGCTGCTGCATAGAAACCGCTTTTAGCCGCTTTATAATCCCCCAGCATCATATGACAATATGCTGAATGAAATGGAACGGCCGGTTCTTCAGGCTCAAGCATGTAGCAGAGACCGAAGGTATGTGCCGCACGCTCATAGTTTTTTTCCATCTGCAGACAGCTGGCAAGACCGAAAAAGTATTTGTATTCAAAGTGGTTCAACAAGGTCAGCGTCTGAAATATTTCACGCGCCTTTTGATATTGGTTCGACTCATAGAGCGTATGCGCAACACTGTACATGGTCTCTAAGGTTTCAGGCTTTAACCCTTTCAGTTCACCAAAGGTAACGGCAGGCGTTAACAGCTCATTGAGCTGGCTCTTGAACTCGTCGGGTATCGCCTGGCTCATCTTCATAACCTGCTCCATAAGAGCCGTCGATTCTGATGCAAGTGCTTCCATAGTATCACCCCAAATAATTTATTCTTCTCTTTTAAGTGCAAACATTCTTCACTAAAAAATTAACAACCATACAAAAAATAGAGATGTGTGGCCAACCCTAAGGTTGGCCACTCTCTTCTAAAGGAGGCTATTAACCACCTGCGTTTCGAGCAATAGACTTGATCATATCGTAGAAACCCTTCAGCGACGATGTTAACGTCTCAGAGGAGTTGGTCAGGTTAGAGAAGCTGAATTGGATCTGCTGTTGCAACTGCTGTGACATGTTCTGCAGCTCTTCGGCTTTCGATGTCAAGGCCTGCTTCAAGACAGAACCGGTAATACTATAGGTACCATCTCCATTATCTTCGATATGTTCTGCGATATTGGGGTCGTTCGGATCCAAAACACCAGAACTTACAATAAAGTCATAGGCGCTTTTTGGAATCTCAACGGGGTCTTCACCGTCACCCTCTATACCAGCAACCACCGAATCAAGCAGCGCATTGATCTTATTGATTTCAGCGTTGTTGCCATCCAATTCATCTAAGCGGACACGGAGAAAGTCTTGGATACCATCTTGACGCTCCTGGAATACGATCAGCAGCAAGAGCCCCAAAGAGAGCGCATCACGATCTTCTGAATCGGTAAGATCAATATCCATCTCTTCAAAAAAGGCCTCATCCAGCAATAGCTCGATGGTCTCATTACGCTCGCCCTTCACTTTTGCAAACTCAGCTGTGGTATCGTTCTTGTCTTGCCACACATCACCTTGATCTACCCAAGTACCGTTTTCATTGATAAATTGAACTTTACTCAAGTTCTCACCAATGATGATTTCAGCACCGTCATTCATGGCATTCTCCATGTCTCTCGCATTCTGCCCGTGATAGACCTCTTTCGATGGCTCATCACCGACATCATAAACGACCGCCTCTTGTGTGTTCGGGTCATACACCATGATCTCATCTAAGAACGTCATGCCATTTTGGGTATTGGTTGTCGTACCCAATGTAATGCGCTTACCGTTTGCAAGCTCTAATGTCATATTATTTATGAAGTCAAACCCGCCTTTATGCTCATCACCATTGTGCCAAGTGACATGTGGATCACCCCATATTTCCCACACATTGCCATCAGCATCCATAACCACGGCACGCCCATTACCAGCATCATCTTCGGCTTCAACCAAAAGCACATAACCATCACCTAGGTCATGAATGTAATCTGGGTTGATGTCGTCACCGCCACGCTTTAAGTCATAGGTCGTATTATCTTCCCTCGAATCAACCTTTCCATTATCTGCGTTTTCAAGCTCACCACCTTGTGCTCGAAGTGTATCAATTGCTACGCTCATCGCTGATCTCCTCAGAACTTTCTGCTCTTACTGTAATTATGTATTAAATAAACATGACAAAATTAGTTGGTCTACATTTAGCCTCTAACATCCAGCCTCTAACGTGCAGTTTGTAACATGAAGCCTTCTGTTTCAAACTACTGACTTGAGCTTTTGGCCGACTTTTAAACGTTTGAATGAAACGATTTACATTGAGCCTTGTGGCTACCGTTACTATCTTATGGGTGCGGCCATGAGTGGGAAATATAACCCAAGGTTTATTTTTGATTAAAGAGGTTTTACGTTACCGAAATGGTTTGAAAACGATCGAATTAGAGTCGTAAAAGCGACTTTTTACCCTTTCCCTCCCCAAGGCGACTAAAAAATATTCATATCGCGCCAAAAATGATCAAATATTGGGCTTATTTTACGCTTCATTAACGTTATAAGATAAGTGTAAATAGAAAAGGGGGGATTGTTTAATTTTGTAATAACGCTCAGATATCGATTGTATTTTTCTCTAAAAAAGGAATTTCCTGTTCAATATTGTAAAAAAGTTAACTTTATTTTTGCTTTTAGGGGTGGAAGTGGAAGTAGGAAGGAGTAGGAGTGAGTAGGAGCAGGAAAATGAAGGAGAGGTCACAAGGCATACAGGCCTACCTCTCCCAATGGAAATATATTAAGTTTACTGCTCGGCTTCCACGGCTGCCCCTGACGCTGGCGTCACACTTGTCACCATTTGAGGGTGCAAGACCTCGAACAAGGCTATAAACTCAAGCGTCAACTTATGGTTGGGTGCCATATGGACCAAGGGTAGGCACTGCTCGTGTGACTCGCGCATTTTGACTGAGCTGGAGATAAACGCATCAAGAATCGGCAAGCCCTCCTCTCTGAGCTCATCAACCATTTGGCGGGGTAAGTTTGCACGCGGCTGAAATTGGTTCACAATAATCCCTTCAACCGCTAAACCGCTGTTATGGTCAGACTTGGTCTCTTCGACGTTTTCAAGCAGCGTATAGAGGGCTCGGCGAGAAAATTCGTCACAATCAAAGGGGATGAGGCAGGCGTTGCCTGCAATTAAGGCTGACATGGTATAAAAATTATACGCAGGCGGCGTATCAATATAGATGGCATCATACTCATCCAGCGAACGAAGCAGGTCTCGTAGCTTATATATTTTATGTTTGGCCTCTAACTGCGCCTGCATATCCCCCAACTCTGGATTGGACGCAATAATATCCAAATTCTCAAAGCGCGTGGATTGAACGAACGATCTCGGCTTGGCAGCGCGCAACTTAAAGGAGAGCGTGCTGGCGAAAAAATCACCGATATCACTCTCATGTCTCTCATTGCTGCTCGATGCGCTCTCTTTTCCTTTCAAATATTGGGTCGCATTGCCTTGAGGGTCTAAATCGACCAAGAGGGTTTTCAACCCCTTTGCCGCACTGATCGCTGCCAGATTGGCTGCAATACTTGATTTTCCCACACCGCCTTTTTGATTAAAAACCACTCGCCTCATTGGAATCGCCCTATTCACAATTTGCTCAGTCATTTAAACAGCTCTTTATCTCTATTGATCCGCCCCCTGCTTAATCGTTCATCAAGAGGTCGAGGTTAAGAGCCATCCCATAGATATTGAGTTGAAATATTAGCGCTATCCGCTATAAAGCGCCACTTTATTTGTTTTAACGGATCATCGTGAAATATGCAAAATATGCAAAAGACGATAGCGCTGGTCAATCACGGCTTCTTCATGAGCCCTGGCTTACGAGGCTGCCTGAACTGCAAAAGCCCCAGCAGGGTCAGTACACCACCGCCTAAAATCAGGCCGCAGTTTAAGAGGCCAATCGATTCGATAAACACCAAGAGCGAGATGGCCCCCACCATATTGAGCACCCCTAATAACAGCAGTGCAAAGCCTATCAAACAGAGCAGCTGAAAACGCTGCTGCTGCAGTGTTGCCATTTTACGCAGCTCAACCAGCGCTTGCAGTTGCTGTTTCTGTATCTGCGTCTGCTCTGCAAGCTGACAATTGACACGCTCCATCGCCTGCAATAGCGTTTGCAGTTTATCAACCCAGATAGGGTCTGCACGGTGCAGAGCATCCAAGAGGTCGGTCAAGCTTAAAGGATCAGGGATCCAAGTGACCAGCAGCTGGTGCAGCAGTTGCCAAACATTAAACTCATTCATGAGCTGATTCAGCGCCACGATCAGCTCATGGTTGCCAGAGACAACCACCTCTTGAGCGTTTACCTCACCCAAAGGCTCTGGTGCTGGCGTCAGCAAATAGAGCATCATACGTACAGCAGGTGCACGTATCCGCGCATCCACATGACCATCGAATTGACTTAAGACCTGAATGCCGTCCGTACAAAATAGGATATAGAGCGATAGATCAGGCGCAGACACCTTAACACGCACCACTTTGCCGGCATGCTTAGACAGGGCACTCAGCAGCGCACCATCACGGGTGACCACCGTATTAATGGCCGTCTCAAGCACCCCCAGTGCAACAATGGGCATCATAGAGTAGCTACTCTCCATTAAACAGACTCATCCTTGTACTCTCAACTGCCCCAACCACCTTTAACACAATCCCGTTTTTACTCCTCGAACCGTGCTCTACCGTTCTACTTTTAGTGTACTCATTTTAGTGTACCTGTATACGTTACTGCCTCTGCGCTGGCTTCCATTAAGCTGTTTATCGTGAGCTGTTTATGATGAGCTGTGCATCCCTCTGTAATATCACGTTAAGCTCATGCTCACAACTTTTAGACCAATTATACAGATATATAGAGAGAGGTTCCGACCTTCTCCATCAAGCTGATAAAAAAATCAACCATCATGCTCGCCCAACAACTCGCCCAACAAGATAGTGTAAGTTTTCTACACAACCCATTAACTGTTGAGCACAAGCGCGCTATAATGCCGACTCAGCACAATTTAAGAGCAACTAAGAGCAAGTGAGCGTACACGGTCTTGGGTACTGTTTTACGTTCTTAAACAGATAAATGGACAGATACAGCCAAAATGGGAGACATTTAATGCTCTTTTGTATAATGGTTTTCG
>JAYPBG010000043.1:3796-8256 GCA_038124075.1 Gammaproteobacteria bacterium | reverse complement strand
CCCTGTTGAGTTCAAGGTCATTAAACCCTGGTTGGGCTGGCAAGGCATCATCCCATCAAAAGTAGAAAAAATGGCCAACATTGTGGTCGATAAGAGCATCAGCAAGCTGGGGACCCTCACAGAACTCTTTAAAGAGATGGAGCCAGAAAAGATCTCTGCACATCTAACCCAAGCAACGCTTATGCGTATTGAAGAGTATACCGATGAGATCATGCTGGAAAAAAACCCCGTTTTATGGGAAAACCTCCCTGTCATCATAAAAAACCGGCTCTACGCGCGAACACGTAAAATGCTCCCCACTGTCATCGACCAGTTAGTGCATGAAATGACGGAGCAGATTGAAGATCTTGTTGACCTAAAACATATGATCGTCACTCAGCTGACCAATGAAAAGTGGCTTATGAACCGCGTCTTTCAGGAGGTCGGTCAAGAGGAGTTTCGCTTTCTGATTAAATCAGGTCTCTACTTCGGCTTCCTATTTGGTGTTGTACAAATGTTAGTCTGGATATACCTGCCGGCCAGCTGGGTGCTGCCTCTGTTCGGCTTTATTGTCGGCTACGCCACTAACTGGATTGCAATCAACTTCATCTTCCGCCCCCTGAACCCAATCGCCATTCGCATACCTTTTTGGGGCAAGAAAGAGTTTCAAGGTCTATTCTTACAACGGCAGCACGAAGTGGCCAAGACCTTTTGTAAAATTGTGACCGAGGAGATTTTAACCTTACGCCGACTCATGCATACCGTTATGAACGGACCTCGCGCGCCAAGAGCGCAAGCATTAATCAAACGGCACCTTAAGCCCCTGGTTGAGAGCGGTGTGGTAAAAACAGTTGCACAATTGACCGTTGGTCCGAACGGCTATGTTAACCTGAAGCGCTCTATTGAAGACAAAGCCATAGAGGTATCCATCGATCCCTTTGATGACCCTGTCTTTAATTTAGAGCGCGCAGAACTGGTGGCACGGCTTTTTTATGATCGCATGGTGCAACTCTCCCCTGCCGAATTCCAAGACCTGCTCCGCCCTGCATTTCAGGAGGATGAGTGGATTTTAATCTTGATGGGCGCCGTCCTCGGCCTACTGGCCGGTATCGCACAGCTGGTGATTATTTTTGGAGGCTCTCTCTTTTAGAGACCACAAAGTCGCTTAAAGCAGCTTAAAAGCAGAGTACTCATATGAATGGACTCAATCACATTGCTTGAACAGTGGTTATTCTGGCTCACGCAGTTCTGGACCGATGCAGCGCAACTTCTGCTTCATCTGCTGTTTAACACGCCCATCATAAGCATCCCCATCATCACCCTATCCACCATTGTGATCACCATCGCCTGGGCCAACAAACTCCCCACCCTACCGATCCACATCAGTGGCTGGCGTCTACTCCTCGGCAAGCCTGCGGTCAGTAGGTGGCAATCAGAGCTGATTGCGAAGAACATCGATCACACGCTTGGCAAGATTTTAATACACCCAGGCGAACTGCTCGAAGAGATCGGACAGGAGTCTATGGCCAAGCAGGCTCATCACTCACTGTCACCCCACCTAGAGGAGTACGTTGATGACGTGATGTCAGCCGATTTCTCACTGGTCTGGGAAAACTTACCCCCCCTCTTAAAACGCCGAGCCTATCGCCGGGCTGAAGAGGGGTTACCCACATTTTTAGATAACCTCATCGAGGATCTCTTCCGTCAGAGCGACACACTGATCAACTACAAGCAATTGACACAAACCTTGCTTCATGAGTACCCCCTGGCGTCCGAACGCTTCTTCAAATCAGAACGCATTTATGATCACACGCAGGTCATTCAACGCAGCATAGGCGTAGGCCTGTGCCTGTCTCTGCCCATCATGATGCTCTGGTTTTTTGGAGCCCCTCTTTGGGCTCTACTGCCGCTTCAGTTTTTGACTCTGTGCCTATCGGTATATATCGTACTGCGCTCAATATATAGCCCTCTTTCCCAAGACACGTTGGGCAAAATAGTGATCCGCAACACCCTCAGTCTGAACCGACAACAGGTGATCGATCAACATGCCGAGTTGATCGCTGTTCACATATTGAAACTCAACCAGATCATTCGCCACCTTTTTAACGGACCTAATATCCCGCTGACACAAAAGCTGATCCGAAAACACCTACACACGTTGATCGAAACCTTTTTTACAAAGATGGTGATTCAGATATTCTTTGGGTTGAGCGGCTTTTTAAGGCTAAAACGGCAAGCTGCAGAGAAGGTAGCGCTGCTCGCCGACTACCCTTTTGAAGATCGTCAGTTTCAGGCTGACCGAGCAACCGCACAAAAAGCGCTCATCTCAGAACGACTGCATGGCCTACCCGAACGGGACATCTCCGCCATGATAATGCCTTTTGCCACCTACCTACGCACAAAAACCCTACTGTGCAGCTGCATCACAGGCATCATTATGACCGCTATTCAGTGGTATATCTTAGTTTAGCCCAGAGCAACTTGAAGATTCTCTTCCAGCTGTTATCTTAAGTAGAATGATCTTACGCAGACGGACAACGGCCGTTTAAACCATGTGATGATGGGACTATGACTGAAGCTGATGACTGACATGGATAGTATGACAAAGCAAACACCGACTCTTAAAAAAACATCCACCCCTCACGGTGATCTCCCTATGTTGAGCGTACTGATCATCGAGCACAACCCCAAACACGCTGAACAGTTAGCAGCGGGTTTGAATCAGCTTGAAAATTATCGGTTCAGCATTACCCGTGTACATAACTTTGTAGAAGCGATAAAAACCGTCTCCAACACACTCTTCGATACCGTTTTCTGCGACCTCTCGCTGCCTAATATGGGCGATCTAGAGATCATTCATGAGCTGACGCACCACGCCCCCGGCGTTGGCGTTATTACGCTGCTGGAGCGTGACAACCATCGCTTAATCGAAACACTGCTCACATCCGGTGCGCAAGATTACCTCATTAAAGGGGAGTGGGACCCTACACTGCTCAGCCGTGTGATGCGCTATGTTGTTGCCCGACAGAAGAGCCACGCAGAGATCGAGCGCCTCGCCCATTACGATACTCTGACCGGTGTCGCCAATCGATACCTCTTTAACGATCGTCTTTCTCAAGCCGTTATTAGGGCCGAGCGCAGCAAGAGCCATATTGCCGTCCTGTTTATTGATTTAGATCACTTTCACGGCGTCAATGAAGCGCTGGGTTACGATACCGGTGATAAGCTTCTGGTTGAAACCGCACAACGCATATCCAGCTGCATTCGAAAGCAAGACACCATTGCCCGACTCGGCAGTGACGAGTTCGCCGTTGTACTGGAAGGCATTACCGAGCCCCAGCACGTTATGATCATTACACGACAAATTTTAAAAGCCTTTGAAGAGCCGACCATTGTCTGTGAAGACCCGGTGTTCGTCTCACTGAGCATTGGCATCTCCATCTCAACACCCCAGATGCCCGACGCCCAAGTTCTGATTAAGCAGGCGGATATTGCCCGCTACCGTGCTAAAGAGTCAGGTCGCAATACCTTTGAGTTTTTTGCACCAGAATACAATCGCATGGTTGAACAGCGACTCTCCATAGAGCAGACGGTCAGCACAACCTTGAATCGTATCTTTCAGAACCCCAAAGAGCCGCCCAATACCGAATAACGGCACAATAATGGCACAAAAACTGCCCAACAACTGCACAATGGTGCTATAGAACGGAAGCGCACGGACGCGAACGGGAACGTAAACATGACCGAATCACCCTCTTTATCACCTGAACAGCATGATATCTATCTCCATATCATGAAGCACGCCCCCATCTCGCAGGAGGCCACGGTCAATAACTGTCATGTAGACGGTGCGGTGACAGAAGATCACTTTGTTGCTTACGCTGAACTCACCGGCCCTCCACAAGGGTACGCGACCATCTCACTGCCAAACATCTCCAATCAGATCTTTATTCTATTGGCCGATGATCATCCAGAGCGCTTCTGCCCTCTTATTGCTCAACTGGATGCAGAGAGCGAGAGCAATGACAGCCTAACAAACGGTCATTTATCCACCATGCTCGGCCCCACTTACCAAGAGATGGGCTGGTATGGCTCAGCCATTTGCAGTGTCACCACCAGCTTTGACACCTTTCCAATTAAAAGCATTTTGAACGATGATGCCTTTGAGTTCCACCAGGTGGTGTTACTGAGCAAAACCGAGTACCTATATGCTCAAAGAGAGGGGCTTGTGGCGCTCTTGAAAGCCTTTCAAGAGCGCAAACGACCTTTAAACCTGACCACCCCTGACAACAACTCAACCCTCCTCTCCACATCACAACAAAAACAGAGCACAACCACATCATCCGGCGCACAGAAGCGGCCAGAGATGCAACCGACCCTAACCCTTACAACGCTTAAGAAACAAGAGGGAGACTCTGCTGTCCAACAGCCCTTTAAACAGACGGCACCCGATGAAAAGTCAGGTGAAAGATCAACAGCGT
>JAYPBG010000043.1:0-3786 GCA_038124075.1 Gammaproteobacteria bacterium | reverse complement strand
AAAAATACAGAAGACAAACGCACTGAGAGCGAAGAGCACAAAACGCATAAAGACGACCAAGACAGCCCCTCCCAAATAAGTGGAAAGGGCGAAAAGGGAGGAAAGAACGGAAAGAGTGGCAAAAACGGTGGAAAAAGCGCCAAGCGTAGAGAGCACGCAAAGGAGAAGGCAAGCGAAGAAGCAGACAGCCTGCCCGATAGCCTCCTGGACAAACTACTCTACAAAGGTAAAAGCAAAGTGGAAAAAAGCGGAAAAAAGGGCGACAACATCGAGCATTTTGGGGAGATTGTGATAGGTTGCGTTCTCATCTTAGCAGGCCTTATTTTGGCTGCCATTTTATTTCAAGTCGATTTTCCCGGGGCCTCCCTATTCCCACTCTTCTTTGCTGCTGCAGGCGGGTTCACCTTATACCATACCTTTAAAGATTTAGACGATAAGCAGCGCTAAGAGTGGCACGGCTGCGACTCTAACACCGCCGCTCGATACCCAGCCTGACTTAAAAGATAAGCGCCCAGCGTAGCACGCCGTTCACCACCATCCGGATAGATAACATAAATGGTATCATGATCAAGAATATCAAGGCGTGCACGAAGGTTGGGCAACGGTACTATAAGCCGACCTTCGCGCTCACTGGCCGGTATCTCTACCGGTAGGCGAATATCAAGAAAGTTAACCGTCTCCCCTGCCGCTTGCCAATCTTTTAGCTCCTGATAAGAGACAAAGTTGACTACGGGTCGTTCAAGGAGGACCTTAAAGTCCACTTTTCCAAGCTTCATTAATGTGCCACCACTGCTCATTTTTACCGTAGCATTTCGCACTGTATCACCAATCAACGCTTCTTCACCAAAATACTGGCCTGGCCCTAACTGAGCAACCGTTATCTTTTGGCCATCACGATCCTTGATAACATCCGCCCTACCCGATTTAATCACGTAAAAATCATCCCCAGGATCACCTTGAGTAATCACCACCGAGCCCGCGCCATAACTGACCTCTTTAAACTTAACAAAGAGCTGCTGAAGATTGGCAGGAGGGACCTGTAAGAATATGGGGGACCCAAGAAGACAGGACATCCAATCATTTTCGAGGGTATGGTTTTCTGCCCCCTCATCAAACTCTTCGACCAGATAGTTGCCCGCCTGATTCCAGGTAAGCGCTAAATCCAAACGATCTTTGCTCACTTTTAAGATAAGCGCACTTGATGTTGTAACCGCAGAGAACATGTAAGGGTCATCGTTATCCAGAGGCTGTCGAGCCCGTTCATCACCCGACGAGAGAGGCGTCACTTGGTACTGACTGTCCAATATATCCACATGGCCATCCATTAAGTAGTAGTAGTTCTTACTTGGCTGACCGCGCTTAAAGAGCATTTTGCCCTGTTCCAGTGAGAGCTGTTCCGTATGCTGCAAAATCTCTCGCAGATGGCTATCTGACAATGTATTCAGAGGCTCAAATTGTTTAAGGTACTCCACATCCTGATCCACTGCACTGTCCAGCCCATTTTCTACGTCCGTCATGCGCTCACCAAATATATTAGCCTTTCCATTACCCTTAACATTCCATAAGTGTAGCTGAAAAGCGCTCAAGCAACCTATTCTTAGAGGGGAGGGGCAACGAGAAGCTCAAGCGCTTTAGGAATGGGTACGAAATCACTTTGACATTTCAACAGCGGATACATGGCCTGAGCAAAGCGTGTTCAGGGGCGGAGAGTGTCACAGTTATTTCGTATCCACACCTGACCTCAAATATATTTCAAATTCTTACAGAAAAAATCGCGGGTTATGTCTAATCTTATTAATATTAATATAAACCATCACGTCACCGTTGAACCCGTCATGCTTTATGAATATAAAACGTGTGCTTATTGCAGATGACTCCAAGTCTGCCAGATTTTCATTGAGAAAAAAGCTCCAGGCACTTAACCTTGATATCGATGTGGAGTTAGCTGAATCAGCCAATGAAGCACTTGATCAGCTCAAATCGAAAAGCCCTGGCTGCTATCCTGACATTATCTTTATGGACCACTATATGCCTGGCATGAATGGCTTTGAGGCGACACGCTCGATTAAGGCAAACCCTCAGTGGTCAAACATATCCATTATTATGTGCACCTCACAAAGCGGAAGCGACTACTTGGAGGAGGCAAAGGAGCATGGTGCTTTAGGCATACTGTCCAAGCCCTCTACACAGAAAGAGATCATGGATGCCATTGATCATGTCAACACGACCCAAGCAGAGCAGCGGCCGAGATCCAATGCAGCCCCCCTCACCGCCTCTTCACAACAACCCTCTTCACAACAGGCAGCGCCATCAAAGGCCTCACAACCGGCAGAGGTTCAAAATAGTGCACTGGATGAAGAGCGTGCAAAAGCGCTTATTCGCGATCACCTCTCTCAATTCCAAAGCACATTAGAGGGTAAACTGAAAAGCCTGCTCTCACCTTTGGTTTTACCTCTGGTGCATAACCTCATAAAAGAGGAGAGCCTCTCTCTCATTCAATCAAAGCTTAACGAACACGTTGAGCAGGTGAATCACAGCACTCACACCGAACAACTGACAAAGCTAGAAACAAGTATCGATCAGTTGCCTGAGATCGAGATAAAAATCAGACGCCTCGAAGAGTCACTCAACCGCCAAGCTACCGAGCAAGAGAAACAGATCAAGCAGAGCTTAGAGCACCTCTCTCCAAAAATAGAAGAGATCGCAGAGAAAACAGCCTCTAAGTTGATCTCACCGGTCGTTGAACAAATTGCCACTGAGCTCGAAAAGGGGCTGCACGAGATCAGCAATGACGTCAAGCTTGAGATAGCCCCATGGCAGCAGAGCGTCAAACAAGCAAAAAAAGTGGCAGGGGCCGCCATCGGAATCAGTCTAACCAGCGTCGTTGCACTTATTTTTCTTCTTTAATCCATGAAGAGCGCCCCTCCAGCCATTTAACCACACTGCTCCACGTATTAGCAGGGGCTTTAGCACCGGCAAAGACACCGGCATGACCACCGGGCACCACCTCAAACACTTTATCTTCTGATGCAACCACATCCAACGCACGCCGAGCAGAACGTATACCGACAATCCGATCATTAGAGCCGGCTAAGGACAACAGGTTGCAACGAATATTTTTCAACTCAATCTTATCCACCCCCAAGCCGACATACCCACGCGCCATCTGATTATCTAACCACATCTTTGCTAAGATATTTTGCATCGTAGCACCGGGGTAATCGAGCATCTCATTGAACCAGCGTGACATCGTCATATGCGTTGCAACATAGTCTCGGTCAGCCATATTCAGAAGCAGATCAAAGTAGCTGGTCACATTGGCCAAAGGGTTGGTCATCTTGAACATCCATGAGAGCCTCTCACCCGTCGTATGAAACAGCATCGGATTCAGCTTAGAGAGTGATAATCGCGTGACACGCCCTAGACCATTCAAGGGCCCACTGATGACCTTCATCACCTTTCCATGCGCTCCTGAAGCATGAAAATCGACCGGGCTCGCAACCGTCACGATATTGCACACATCACGGTCACATGAACTGGCAGCATACATCAATGTGAGTAAGCCACCCATGCAGTAACCCAGCATCGATACCTTGCTATTCTGATCACTCACCTTACCTTGAGCGTCATTCAACCCGGTAGAATAGGCTTTTACCGATGCAACGGCCTGCGGCAGCCACTCCAAGACATAATTTTCCAGTGAAAGGTGGGCATGCGACGGATCCGGCTCCCCCCAATCGACCAAAAAAACACGGTAGCCATGTGCCAATAGGTATTTAACCAGGC
>JAYPBG010000042.1:10065-16323 GCA_038124075.1 Gammaproteobacteria bacterium | reverse complement strand
AGCGATCTATGTTCTATATGGCAATGTGACAACCTCAACAAAGCGGAGAAGAGCCATACAAAGTGCTATTTAAATTGTTAATACAGTGACTTAACGTTAGCTTTTTATGGGAGGTGCTCCAATTTTTTGCAATTTTTTCTATGAAATGATTTGACGATCTGTAGAACTATTACCTAAAAGCAATAGAGTGGCTTGTAAAAGTGACCGCTCTAGTTGGTTTATATTTGATCAATATTGAAGGTCGGCGGAATAATAACTTGACCGGAGCTCTGCAAGGACTTATAAATTTCGCGTTTTGGTTAAAGCGTGGTGTGTAGTATTGACCTGAGTGGGATGATATATATACATCGATACATGTGAAAGAGATGGATTAATATGGGTAAATCGTTGGTAATAGTGGAGTCACCTGCCAAGGCGAAGACAATAAACAAATACCTTGGTAAAGAGTTTGTTGTTAAATCCAGTGTCGGTCATGTGCGTGATTTGCCAGTCAGTGGGTCTGGTAGGAAAAAGCCCGTGGACCCTAAAGCGCGTGCGGCTGAGGCAGCAAAAACACGCAAGATGCCCGCTGAGGAAAAAGCGGCTTATAAGAAGCAGAAGGCGAAGACCGCACTGATTGAGCGTATGGGAATAGACCCTGAGCATCAGTGGCAAGCCAGCTATCAGGTGCTGCCTGGAAAAGAGAAGGTGGTTAAAGAGCTGCAGCAGTTGGCTGAACATGCTGATCAGATCTTTCTGGCAACGGACTTGGATAGAGAAGGGGAGGCCATTGCTTGGCATTTGCGCGAAGTGATTGGTGGCGATGAGAGCCGCTATAGGCGGGTTGTCTTTAACGAGATCACCAAAGCAGCGATCACTGAGGCCTTCCAAAGGCCGGATCATCTCAATATGAGCCGTGTCAATGCTCAGCAGACACGTCGCTTCCTGGATCGTGTTGTGGGCTACATGGTTTCACCGCTGTTGTGGGCAAAAATAGCCCGTGGTCTCTCTGCTGGGCGTGTGCAGTCGGTTGCTGTGCGGCTTCTGGTTGAGCGAGAACGTGAAATTCGTGCGTTTATACCTGAAGAGTATTGGGAGTTGTTTGCGGATACGGTCCGAAGCCAAGGGGCGAGCCCCTCAACAGAAGAGGTAGAGGTGCTTAGGTTTCAAGTCGCTAAATGGGCGGGTGAAACCTTCCGGCCTAAGAACAAACAAGAGACGGACCAGGCTTTAGAGCAGTTAAACGCATTGGTGTATAAAGTAACGGCACGTGATGATCGGCCGACAAAAACCAAGCCGTCCGCGCCTTTTATTACCTCGACACTGCAGCAGGCTGCCAGTACGCGAATGGGCTTCAGTGTTAAAAAGACCATGATGATGGCGCAGCGCTTATATGAAGGTGGGCATATCACGTATATGCGAACCGATTCGACCAACTTGAGCCAAGAGGCGCTCGAGCAGTGTCGTACGTTTATTGGCAGCAAGTACGGTGATAACTACCTTCCCGATGAACCCATCAGTTATTCAAGCAAAGAGGGGGCTCAAGAGGCGCACGAAGCCATTCGTCCTACCGATGTTGAAAAGCATTGGAGTGGGTTGAGTGATATGGAGCCTGATGCTCAGCGCTTGTATGAGCTGATCTGGCGTCGTTTTGTCGCATGTCAGATGCCCCCAGCAGAGTATTTAAGTTCCAGTATTAAAGTGACAGCGGGCGATTATGAGCTCAGAACGCGTGGACGTATTCTGCAGTTTGACGGTTTCTTAAAGGCGCAGCCCCCGTATGGCAAAAAAGGCGAAGAGGATCGCCCTCTGCCGGATATTCAAGTGGGAGAGGTACTCACGCTGCGCGCCCTAGACCCTAAGCAGCACTTTACTAAGCCACCTGCGCGCTTCTCTGAAGCCGCTCTGGTTAAGGAGTTGGAGAAGCAAGGTATCGGCCGCCCATCAACCTATGCGTCGATTATCTCTACGATTCAGGATAGGGGTTATGTGCGCTTAGAGAATCGGCGTTTTTATGCTGAAAAAATAGGCGAAATTGTGACCGATCGCCTTAAAGAGTCGTTTGAAAACCTGATGGATTTCAGTTTTACGGCACAGATGGAAGAGAAGCTGGATGACATCTCACATGGCAAGGTTGGGTGGCATGATGTCTTGGATGAGTTCTATGGGGATTTTCGTCAGAAGCTGGAGCATGCTGAGCAAGAAGAGGGTATGCGTGCTAATACGCCCGTAGAGACCGATATAGAGTGCTCTAAATGCGGTCGCCCCATGCAGATAAGAAATGCCAGCACCGGTGTGTTTCTTGGCTGTTCCGGTTATGCGCTGCCTCCGAAAGAGCGCTGTAAGAACACGATGAACTTGGTCCCAGGGGAGGAGGCTGTTCATGCTGAAAGCGACCAAGAGATGGATGAGGTTGAAGTTCAGCAGCTAAGGCATAAGAAGCGCTGCCCCAAATGTGAGCTGGCCATGGAGAGCTATCTCATTGATGAGGCTCGGAAGCTGCATATTTGTGGGAATAACCCGGATTGTGGTGGTTACGTCGTTGAAGAAGGTACGTTTAAAATAAAGGGCTATGATGGGCCTGTGCTGGAGTGTGATAAGTGCGGCAGCGAAATGCAGCTGAAAAGTGGCCGTTTTGGTAAATACTTTGGTTGTACTGCGGAGGCGTGTAAGAATACCCGTAAACTGCTAAGAAGCGGTGAGCCTGCACCGCCTAAAGCAGACCCTATCCCCATGCCGCACCTGCAGTGTGAAAAAACGGATGACTATTTTTTACTTCGAGATGGTGCTTCTGGCATCTTCTTGGCCGCCAGTCAGTTCCCAAAACACCGTGAGACACGCGCGCCTCTGGTTGAGGAGCTGATGACGGTAAAAGATCAGCTTGACCCGAAGCATCGCTATTTGTCAGAGGCGCCGACTGAGGACTCAGAGGGCAATAAAACGGTCATTCGCTACAGCCGAAAAACGAAAGAGCAGTATGTGATGACTGAGAACGCTGAAGGGAAAGCGACCGGTTGGCGAGCGCACTATGAGGGGGGTAAGTGGGTCGTTGAAGAGCGTAAAAAGAGTGCGGCTGCCAGTAAGAAGGCTAAAAAACCGGCGGCTAAATCTAAAGCCGCTAAACAGCGTGCTTCCTCCAAAAAAGATGCAGAAGAGGGCAAAGGCGAGCAGTGATTGAAGCGGGTGATTGAAGCGGTGGGTGATTGAAGTAATGGGTGATTTAAGTGAATTGCAAGCCAGCTCACCGAGTGAGCTGGTGAATAGAACATTGCATCAAGCGCGCCTGCTGATCGAAGCCTCAGAGCAGGCAAACAGCGAGGCGCTCTGTAAAGCGCTGCTGACAAGCAGTGTGAGCGCCCTGTTTTTCGCTTATCAAGCGGTGCTGGGTGAGTTGGTAGCGGCCACCAATATTCCAAACGTCACTGTTGAGGGTCGTGCTGTGGAGCATGAGGGGCGATTCAGTGGTCTCATCGCGTCTGATTGGCAGATGCGCTTACAGGGGGTTGGGCATGTCTCTCCTGAGATTAACCGCTGTGTTGAACTGGAGCGAGGCATGGAGAAAGGGTGGCTGGCTGAGCTGTTGGACTGTTTTCAGCGGCTGCATACCGTCACCGCTAAAAAGCAACCCTCTTCTATGACCTCGCCTACCCACTCTGCGCCTAAGCAAGAGAATCGCATTGCGGTGACTCATCTGGAGGGGCATGATGAAGGCGGCCGCTTAGGGGGGGTAGGGGTTAGCACGCTTCTTTTTTGGCTTCAAATGCTAAAAGACCTGGTACAGCAATTTCGAGCAGATCTGGCTGAGTGGTAGATCGCTTTTGCCTCTTGTTCTTTACTTGCTCCGCGCTCTTTATGCTCAACGCTTGTGATCTGGCCGAACAGCAGCGTTTGCATGCTCTTCAAGTCGTGATATGATCTTAGTGATTCGTTAAAGGCTGGCAATCAAGATAGGGCCAGTGGAGCACATAGAGTTGAGCGCAAGATAGTAAGAACGCGAGAGAGGACCCTGTTATTATGCCGGCATCATCCCCCACGCAACTTGAAATCGTCGAGCTTTCCAATGGTGAGGTGGTTCTTCGTACCAAAGATGGAGATCATAGAGCGCTTGTGACGATTCGTTTTTCTGATGAAGCGCGAAATTTCCTTGGCAGCTCCATCGGGCAAATTGGTAAAGCGATGATCGGCACGGGTGTTCAGCTGGTTGGTGAGATTTATGAGAGCGAAGAGATACCAGCAGAGGATTTAGATTCGGCCAGAGTTCTGCATTGAGCAGGAGGGCTAAAGCCCACCGGTTCTGATGGTACCCACGGCCAACCCTTCGATTGAGAAGTTTTGATCTTTTGTGCTCAAGACAATAGGTTCAAACTCTTCATTTTCAGGCAGTAGGTAGATTTTACTCTGCCGCCGTTTAAAGCGTTTTACGGTGACCTCATCATCAATGCGAGCAACGACCACTTGGCCGTTCTTTGCTTCAGATGTTTTGTGAACCGCCAAGAGGTCTCCATCCAGGATGCCGGCATCCTTCATGCTCATGCCCTCAACCCTTAGCAGAAAGTGCGCGCGAGGCTTGAACAAGTGAGGGGGCAGCTCATGGTATGCTTCAATGTTCTCTTCTGCGAGGATAGGGTTGCCTGCTGCAACACGCCCCACCAAGGGAAGGCCTTTCTCGGGGGTGTTGTCAACAATTTGGATGCCACGCGAGGCGTTGGGGATCATGACGATCGCATTTTTCCGGCGCAGTGCTTTTAAGTGCTCTTCAGCTGCATTGGCTGAGCGGAAGCCGAGTGCTGTCGAAATCTCTTGGCGAGTAGGGGGTAAGCCGTGCTCAGATAGGTGATCTTTGATGTAGTTGAGAACGTCTTCTTGGCGTTTTGTAAGTGGTTTCGTTTTGCTCATTTCGTTTGTTTTGTTCATTTCATTCATTTCGCTGGTCTGTTTTAAGGCGGGTGATTTAATTTACAGTGTCTGTGATTATATACATGTCACATAGGTGATTGCAAGTCCATCTTCTTACTTGTTTCTCACCTGTATCGCTCTTTTTTTGCTCTTTTTTCAGCCCCTTTTGCTATTTTGCCTTTAATTTTGTTGTGGTCAATTGTAGATTGATGGCGCCTTAATGTATACAATAGAATATCTGATGTTATTGTGATCACTTAAAGAAAAAATGTGGGAAAGTTTACGGCTGAGGGGGTGAAAAAGCCCTGAAAAAGCGCTGAAAACAGTAATTTGTTCTAATATGTAACGGGACCACAAGGAAAGAACAGGCGTATTTAAAACGATAAGGATAGGAAGGATAGGTCAGTGGCAAAACAGGTGACTAAGAGTAAGCCGGTCGAGCGAGGGACGGCCTTGCACTCGATGAATCATAGAGAGACGAGCAGTATGCAAAATCGTGGACAAAGCAAAAAGCAGCCTGCAGCGTCATCGCGTTCATCACGGCTAAAAAAAATGTTTAAAGAGCGTGTATCCAAGCGTAAAGAAACGGGTGGAAGCTGGTTGTTGTACGGTGCCTATGGTTATACCGGGCGCTTGATTATTGAGCGAGCATTGGCTATGGGGCAGCGCCCGATATTGTCAGGTCGCTCAATCACTAAGCTTAGGCCGCTTGCGGAACAGTATGACCTGCCGTGGAAAATCCTCGATTTGGATCAATCCTATACGCTGAATGAGCTGCTTAGAGATGTGGATGTTGTCTGTAATGTCTCCGGCCCTTTTGTCAATACAGCGCGCACTTTGATAGAGGCTTGCATAGAGAGCAAAACCCACTACTTTGATGTCTCGGGTGAATTGCCCAGTGTGCAGATGGCGTTTGCGTATGAAGAGCAGGCTAAAGAGGCTGGGGTTGTTATTATTCCCAGTTGCGGCATCAGTTCTGTACCTACAGACTGTATGGTAAAGCATATTGTTGATCGAGTGGGGCCGTTAAAATCACTTCAGATTGCGCTTGATGTGCACAGTGGTAAAAGTGCTGGTACGCTGGCCTCTGTTTTAGAGGTGGCCGCTCATGGGGGGCGAGCTCGCAAGGATCACCGTTTGATCAGTGAGCCTGTGGGAAAGCGGATTAAGACTTTTAAGTTCAGTCACGATTTGAAAACGGTGGTCTCAATGCCGCTGGTTGATTTGACCACTGCTTACTGGTGGAGTCGAACGCCTAATATTACGACCTATGTCGCTCAACCGCTCCCTGTTGCAACGATGGTGAAGTTGTTTGAGCCCTTGAATCGTTGGATGCTGAATGCAAATAAAGTGCGTGACCTCATCGAGTTGGAGTTGAGTAAG
>JAYPBG010000042.1:5412-10055 GCA_038124075.1 Gammaproteobacteria bacterium | reverse complement strand
AGTAAGCATGTGCGGGGACCAAAACAGGTTGAGCGTGAGAAGGCGCGCACCTATGTATGGATACGCGCTCTGGATCAAGATGATAAGAAGTTTGAAGCGGGGCTTGAAACCCTGGAAAGCTACAGTTTTACAGCGGTCTCTGTCCCACAGATTGCGGCCCTTCTTCTAGAAAAAGTGGCTTCTGAGCGTGGGCACCGTAATAAAGGTGGGGTTTATACGCCTGCTCAAGCCTTTGGCGCTGACTTTGTAACATGCATTCCTTCTACCGTTCGATTTGGTATGTTGGAGCCGCCACGTGATGACGCCTCTGCTAAAGGTATGGTGATTGATAGCTCTAACATGTCACAGGCCGGTGCTGAACATATTTCTGCATAGTTGTGATATATTAATCAAAATGTAAAGGCAAGATAAAGGCGGCAATAAAGGAAAGAAAAGGAAAGGTCATGTCAGGTGATAGAAGTACTGAAGCCCCTGCCGTTTTAGAGAGCGCTCAAGGCAGTATAGAAAAAAATACCCAACCTGAAGGGGTGGCGGGCCGTTTGTTGAGCGCTCATGTCGATTTTGTAAAGAGCCAACTCCTGGACTCGCAGTTGTTAGCCCGAATAGAGGTGGAGATTGACCGCCTTCTTGATTGGTTAGAAGGGGTAACGTTTCAAGACGTTGTTGATAAAGAAGCGTTGCTGCAGACGGTGGATGAGTGCCTGGTTCGTTATCCGTTTGAACAGGCGCATACTTCTGAGGCCAGGCAGCAACGGGTGCATAATCTTCTTAAGAGGCTCTTGAGTGCTGATGCTCATCAGGGGGTGCGCGTTGAAGATATTGTCGCCCCTGATTGTTATCAACAGGTGGCCGACAAAATCGTTGATCTTGAAAGGCTCAGAGATGATTTGGTCGAAGAGATATTGACCAGCTCGGTCTATTCCGATCTTATTTCAGATGTGCTTTATAATGGTATTAAAGGCTTTATTTTAGAAGAGAATCTGCTCGCAAAGCTTCCAGGTATCTCATCTCTGCTGAAAGTAGGAAAATGGGGTATGACGCGTACCTTGCCCAATTTAGAGCTGTTTGTGGAGGGGGCGGCGAAGACGTTTATCGCCAATAATATCCCTAAGACCGTATCATTGAGCAAGCGCACACTTAAGAAGAGCTTAAGCCCTAACAATATCCATCGTCTTGCAGATACATTCTGGAAGAAGCTTCAGAGTAAAGAGATCGCCTTTGGTCAAACCTATTTAACGGAAAAAGATCTGACCGATTTTGCTCTCTTGTCTGAATCGGTTTGGTCTTTCTATCGTAAGAGCGAGCACTTTACATCGCTGACGGCTGAACTCATCGACGTTTGGCTCTCTGAGTATGGTGATAGCACGTTGGGTGGCATGTTCAGTGCTCTTGGGGGGGATCGTGCCATCCTCTCTCGCCAAATCGAAAAATATATGCGTATGTGGTTGGAGAGGGCGGAGCAGGATGGGGTGTTGGATGAGATGATACGAGCTCAACTTCTACCCTTTTACGCCTCAGAGCACGCGCTTAGGGCGCTGGAGGGAGATTGAGTTGAGTGTTGATGTCGTGCTACTTTGTCGGTTTTTCTTGACTGCTTTTTTTGCTGGTATTGCTGGTAGAGACCTCGCGGTTATCGATGATGTAGTCTCTGTTTGAGGGCTGTTTTCCACCTGTATATTTGTAAAGCCTCGACTCTGATCTGCAATACTCACCTTGAATGAGGCTGTTGAGGTAGTGCTCGTTAAGCAGGTGGCCGCTGCGGTCTAGGCGGAATAGGGGGCCTTCCGTTCGGTCTCTATGGGCAAAAATTCCGATGCGTGCAAAAAAATCCCCTTCGTTTGCAAAGTGCTCAATATAGGGAACAGGGCGACCCTCTTTGGCGCTCAGCTCTGCGTCGGTGATGAAGCTGTCGGCTACACCGGCTAAGCAGAAGACTTCCAGTTTATGTGCATGTTTGCGTAAAATAGGGTCTTGTAGCATTTTGCGTACGATGTAGCTGTTAATGATGGTGCCTTGAGAGTGCCCAATAAGGATGACGCGGTCCTGCTCAAGCAGTGCTTTTTTGATGACGTGGTAGGCTGGCCGTGAGAGCTGTCCATCTTTCCTCAGTGTGCGCGCGTGAAATGAGCGTAAGATATCGAACAGGGCGCCGTGAGTGGGCGTATGAATTAAGTGTATGGGGCGTCGGAAAACGCGGGCCAACTCTTTCCCATTCAGCAGCGCTACCGGGGGGGATGTGGCAATGCCATTAACAAAAAACCATTTCGTGTCGACCGGTTCCTCAATGGGCTGGTCAGGGTGGCAAACGAGTGCCCCTTCACTGAATGAGTTGCGTTGGGAGGGAAATATGGCCTCACCAATGACTTGTAGATAATCAAAAAAGTGGCTGTAATTCTTCGGGTTGAGCTCTGACCGGCTAAGTGATTCAGAGCGGTAAGAGACAGCAAGATGTCGAATGGAGGCCATATGTTCCCACATCAGCCGTGCTTCTCGAACAACGTCGCGGCGATGCTTTACCATTTGCCCTAAGAACAGCTTTGTACGTTTAACTTTGGATGCTTTCTCCATAGAAGAACCTCTATATATAAGCATATCATGCAATTATGAATTCGTCCGATAGCATGAGTGTATCTGCACCGCTAGACAGGGGTTTACCCGCAGATTTAGAGGTGATCAGCCGGTAAATGTTTGAATAAATTAGCATAAATTATATTATATCTATTTGATATTAGCTATGGGTCTCTTGCAATTATTCGTTATTAGGCTTTCATGCTCACCCTACCGTCCATCCTGCAGTCCACTCTACAGATCAATATAGATTGGGTCATGATCAAAAAGGGGGGGCTTGTTCTTTGCGGCGAGGGGGTGGATTACGTCGCTGAAGCGGTTCCATGTTTCGGCTTGTAGCATGTTGGAACCCATGCCTTGGCTGATAAAGATGTGATCAAGTTGGCCGGAGAACTGTTGGAAGTTGTAGGTATAGGTTTGGTGGGCAAGGTGCGCGGGAATGGTGTCTAAGAAACCGTTCAGTCTGAGTTGCTGTAATGGTGATTCAAAGTAATGTGCGTTGAGGTCGCCCAGTACGATGATGGCCTCTTTGCGTGCATCTAAACCGACTGTGTTGAGCCAGTTGAGCAGGGCGGTGACGGCACGTTGTCGGGCTTCTACCCAGCAGCCTTCACCGTCACCTCGATCGTGATTGCGTTTTGAATATACAGACGTTTTAGTAGGATAAAGCGTTTTAGTAGGACAGCCACCTTTTGATTTAAAGTGGTTAACGACAATGTGCAGCGTTTGATCAATATCAGCGCCCCTATCAATAGAGAAACTTTGCAGAAGGGGTGGACGGTTGAGTCGATCAAAAGGAGGGCCTGCAATGGTTAAGGCGGGCCCAATGGAAGAGATCTTTTGAGTGTTATAGAGTATCGCTGATCGAATCTCATCGCTCCCAAGCTGTTGTCCGCCATGTTGAGCAAAGGCAAAGGGTTTGCCGGTTGCTTTACTGAGCGCTTCTGTCAGATCAGCAATGCTGCTGTGCGGACCATAACCGTCGTTTTCCAGCTCTGTGAGTCCATAAATATCTGCATCTAAATGGTACAAGGTATCCACAAGCGCTGTACGGTGGGCCAGATAGGCCTGCCAGTTTCTGGGGCCGCGCTTACTGATAAAGCGTTTTGATGGTTGATGACCATTAAAAAAGTTATGCGTATTAAAGGTTGCGACCCTTAGGTGACCGGCTTTTTTCGGTTTTACTGTAGATCGGTGCGGCTGTAAGTGTGCCTGCAGGGTGGGTTGTAGCCGATAGCGTTTGTAGGCGTAGTCAACAACACCGGTCACAGGGGATAGGGTATCGCCCCGCTGAACCCTGGGGTTGCCCTTCTGTGATGGGTGTTTGCTCTCTTTGGTTAGCAGGAATCGATTTGATAGGTGGCGGCCGCGCAGCGTTGAACCATCATCAAAGTCGATCAGCTGTGAATGTTGATGCTGCTGGCGTATGGTCGCAGTGGGAGAGGGGGGTGCCTGTTGGGTAGGCTGTATCAGACGCCCAAACGGCGATACGGTGATGTTGCCAAAGCGGTTATATTGATCTGTAGAAATCAGTGTTACAGGATGCGTGAATTGAATGAGCATACCCTCAAAGTGCTCCCAATGTATTATGGGTGCAGAGGAGGTGTCTTGATGGGCGTTGTTTATGAGGTGAGGTGTAATGGGCTTGGCTGCTATTTCACAGCGTACCAGTCGGTTGGGTTGGCTCAGTTCGGTACGCCCATAATACTCTTTAACAACCCCTGTTATGCGTACGCGATCGCTTACGCGTACATAGGGTTTGTTTTGGCCCAGATAGATAAACATGCCTTCAGAGCTGTCTGTGTGCTCATCCCAATCTTCTGGCTCCTCTTGAACATAAAAACCATTGAGTTGATCGGGCCCTAGAAACAGCGCAGTCACGGTTGCCTCAATGGTCACTGTTTGGTTGATTAGGGGGCTCTCATCACCCTGGCCTTGAATCGTCGATATGGGGGTGGCGCTCCAGCCACAGCCACTCAGCCAAGCAGGGAGGGCGGCCCAGCTGGCTTGGGTTGAGAGCAGCAAAAAGAGTAGCGTAAGGGTGATAAGCGCGCGTTGCAAAGCGTCTACAGTAT
>JAYPBG010000042.1:0-5402 GCA_038124075.1 Gammaproteobacteria bacterium | reverse complement strand
CGATTCGTGTTCTTCTGGGGGGGAGGGCGGTGCGGGGGGGGCGGCCGGGGGTACAGGGGGTATAGGGGGTATGGGTGAAAGGGCTGAAGGGGTTGGGGCCTCCACTTTTTTGATCTTAATGAGCAGCCCGAAACCCGGGTGATCTATATAGTGCAACTCTGCACTGCGCATGCGCCGGGTCTGCTGCATGGCGTAGCTTTTAATGGCGACGAATTCGAATTCACTCAGTCGGGGGTCACGAATATATCGCCCTTGAAAGAGGCTGTCGCGATCCTCTGTGCGCGCTTCTGATGCGTCATATGGGGTGTTGTTATAAGGGAGGCTGGTATAAGGTGTATAGTTATACGGTTGATCGAGGCGGGTGTAGTCGCTCTGTGAGGCGAGGTGATCTTCGACGGGTTTCAAGGGGCCGACCAGAGCGGTTTCCGTAGGTAGAAGCCCGCGTTCCCGTGCTTCGCTGCGCTGCATAAACTCATTCAAGCGTAAATCGGTCTCTATGTGAAGGTAGCGGCCGAGCGATAGCTTGATGGTGCCCTCAAGCTCGTGCCGCGCATCAAACGGCTCGCCCCCTTGAATGATGAAGGGTGTGGCACGGTTTTTAGAGTAGATGGGTTGGTGCCATGTGGCTGAAAAGAGGGGGCGATAGAGGCCACCTCGGTCAAGGCCTGAGATGATCGCGCTGCGGTCATCGCTGATCCGTTTGCGTTGAAAGCTCTCTGGATTGAGCGTTTCTGCTTCTTCAAAGGGGATGGCACTTTCAATGTAGTTAAGGTGTTCGGTGCTGGGAGGTGCCCAGACCTCAGAGCTTTTCCATGTTTCAGTGAGGTTGGCAAAGACAACCATATCGATCTCATACCACTGCAGAGCATAAGCGGAGGGGGCAGACAGGCAGAGTAGGCTGAGCAGCGTCAGTGGAAAGGCGATCAGCCTGCGTAGCGTACCTTTTTTAGAAGCGTTCATTTAAATAAAGCCTACCTTCTTGTTTGTTTATCTATCAGTCAGCACAGATCAGTCAGCACTGGCGCTTAACGTTTCAAGCAGCGTGTCGACGGCATTGAGCCGCTCAGCGGCCTCTTCCATGGGAATCATAAACTTTAACCGATCTGCCCCTTCCAGTTTATACGTTTGTGGCCGAGTTTGTACCATTTTTACGATGTTCAATGCGTGTACTTTCGGTGTAGGGCCAAACTCAATGCGGCCACTTTGAGCGCCCGCATCAATTTTTTCAATGCCGAGTGCTTCCGCCCTCAGTTTAAACTGTGTCACTCTGAAGAGGTTTTGAACCGGGTCCGGTAAAGGGCCAAAGCGATCGATCAACTCAACCTTCAATTCGGTGAGGGCGCGCTCATCTTCTGCGGCAGAGATGCGTTTGTACATGATGAGTCGGTTATGCACATCGGGCAGGTAGTCATCAGGGATCAGGGCTGGCAGGCGCAGGTTGACCTCGGCGCCGTGTTGAAGCGGTTGATCGAGGTTGGGTGTTTTACCTTCTTTGATCGCTTTGACGGCACTGTCCAACATCTCCATAAAGAGGGTATAGCCTATGCTGTGCATATGGCCACTCTGCTCATCGCCCAGCAACTCTCCGGTACCACGAATCTCTAGGTCGTGGCTGGCGAGTGTGAAGCCCGCGCCTAAATCGTCGGCGCTGGCAATCGCTTCAAGGCGCTTATGTGCGTCGCTTGTCATCGCTTTGGGATGTGGTGTCAATAGATAGGCGTAGGCTTGATGATGTGAGCGCCCTACACGGCCTCGTAGTTGGTGGAGCTGAGCCAGTCCAAGCTTATCAGCGCGATCCATAATGATGGTGTTTGCCGTGGGGATGTCGATGCCTGTCTCAATGATGGTGGTACAGACCAGCAGGTTAAACTGTTTGTGGTAGAAGTTGGACATGACCTGTTCCAGCTCGCGCTCGCGCATTTGGCCGTGAGCAACGGTGATCCGCGCTTCTGGCACCAGCTCGCGGAGCTTCTCAGCCGTCTTCTCTATGCTCTTTACTTCATTGTGGAGGTAGTAAACTTGACCGCCCCGCAGCAGTTCACGCAGAATCGCCTCTTTCACCACATTGTCATTATGCTCGCGCACAAACGTTTTGATCGATAGTCGCTTTGCAGGTGGCGTTGCGATGATCGAGATATCGCGAATGCCTGACATCGCCATGTTGAGTGTTCTAGGAATGGGGGTTGCCGTTAAGGTGAGCATATCGACCTCAGCACGCAGGGCTTTAAGTTGCTCTTTATGCCGCACGCCAAAGCGGTGCTCTTCGTCGACAATGACCAGGCCCAAAGCACTGAATGTCACCCCTTTTTGAATGATTTTATGTGTCCCAATGATGATGTCGACTTTGCCGTCGGCCAGTTTATCCAGTGCGGCTTTCTGCTCTTTTGAGGTACGGAAGCGTGAAAGGAGTTCGATGTTTATGGGCCAGTCGGCAAAACGGTCTTTAAAGGAGTCATAGTGCTGTTGTGCCAATAGGGTGGTTGGGACCAAAATCGCCACCTGTTTTCGGTTCTGTAGGGCGACGAATGTCGCTCTCATTGCCACTTCGGTCTTACCAAATCCGACATCGCCACAGACCAAGCGATCCATGGGTTGCGGTGACTTCATATCAGCGATAACGGCTTCAATGGCAGCCTGTTGGTCGGGTGTCTCTTCAAAAGGAAAGCCTGAAGCAAACAGCTCATAGTCAGCCGCATCCAGTTGATATTGCACACCTTGGCGCGCCGCTCGGCGGGCATAGATATTGAGCAGTTCGGCGGCGGTGTCACGTACCTTCTCAGCGGCTTTTCGCTTCTCTTTTTGCCACTGATCACTGCCTAATTTATGCAGAGGCGCGCTGCTCTCGTCGAAACCGCTGTATCGTGCGATTAAGTGCAGTGCTGAGACGGGTACGTAGAGTTTTGCTTCTTTAGCATACTCCAGCGTTAAAAACTCCTCTTCTTGGTCACTGACGGATATCCGTTGCAGCCCAAGGTAGCGGCCAACGCCGTGGTCAACATGGACCACGGGTGCGCCTATGCGCAGTTCGGTGAGGTTCTTAAAGATGTTTTCGGTGTGGTAGTCATCGCTGCTTTTTTTACGACGGCGCTGCTGAACCACCCGCTGGCCAAAGAGCTGTGACTCGGCAATCACGCTGATATAGCGCGCCTCTCCTGGAAGTTCGGAGAGCTCAAAGCCTTGGTTCAGAGCGCCGACGGTAATCTGAAAGGCCGCTGAGCGCTTCGGCGCATCGGTTTCGCTGTGGTTGTGCGTGCTGGCGATAAAGTGTGTCCAGTTGTCGATGAGCTCGGGGCGTTCATCGATGCGTTGCAGCAGTTCCAGCAGCGTCTCTCGTCGGCCGGCCGACTCAGCGCAGAGCAGAATGCGCCCACCATCGTTGCGCACGTGATCGAGATGTTGCTTCAATTTTTTCAGGGGCTCTTTGGCCTGACTGTCGATGGTGAGGTCGCTGGCCAGTGCCGTGTTGAACTGGGTTGTGCCTGCGGGCAGTTCGGTCAATGTTGCATCTGTTACGGTGATCCGCGGGAATTTTTTGAGAGATTGGAACAGTTCATCTACACGCAGATAGAGTTCATGAGGTGGCAGCAGAGGTCTGGTGGGATCGACGTTATGGTCATCGTACCGTTGTTGGATGTCTTGCCACAGCTGGTGGCACGGTGCGTCCAGTTGGGGGGGGGTGATGAGCAGAGTGCTGCTTGGTAAGTAGTCAAACAGCGATGCGGTGGACTCAAAGAAGAGCGGGAGATAGTACTCAATACCTGCCGAGGCGATGCCGCTTTGAATGTCTTGATAGACCGTGCACTCTCGAGGGTTGACATCGAAGCGCTCTTTGAATTCAGACTTAAAGTGAGCAATAGCGTCAGCGGTAAGTGGGAACTCTTTACCAGGTAACAGCCGAACCTGCTCGACTTTGACCAACGAGCGCTGTGTTTCTGCATCGAAGGTTCGGATGGTATCGATTTCATCATCAAAGAGTTCGATGCGATAGGGGGAGGTTGCGCCCATCGGGAAGATGTCCATGATCGAGCCGCGTACGGCAAACTCACCATGCTCATACACGGTATCCACACAGCGATAACCTGCTGTATTGAGTTGTGTGCGTACTGTTTCGATCTCAAAAAGCTCGCCAACATCGAGTACCAGGCTGTGCCCTGTGAGAAACGACTGAGGGGCCAACCGGTTCATTAAGGTTGGCAGTGCAACAATTAAGATGCCGGATTGGGTTTTGGGTAGGCGGTACAGGGTCTGGATCCGTTGTGAAATGATATCTTGATGAGGTGAGAAGCTGTCGTACGGTAAGGTTTCCCAGTCAGGAAAGTGCAAGATCTCTGGGTGAGACGTTGCAGAGTCGGCCATGACGCTGGGCTCTTTCTGTCCGCTAAAGAAGCGCAGCTCTGCTTCCAGCGCTTGTGCGTCACTGGTGGTTGCTGTCAGTACGAGCACAGGGCCAGGTGCCTGCTGAGATGCGCTATAAATAGCCAATGCTTGACTGCTCCCGCGCAGCTGGGACCACTGTTTACGATCGTTCGGTTTGGTTGGGAGCTTGAGTGATAGCGGGGATGCGTCGGGTGTGCGGGTGTTTTCGAGCATGGTTGAAGCGGCCTCATTGAGTATCTGGCCTCAGCGGTGAGCTGAGAGAGCAAAAGGTAGGATTATTGGAGGTTGAGTGGACGAGATCAAGTACTAATTCACGTTTCAGGCCGCTGTTAGGGGAGATACCCTCTCTGTCTACGGGTTGAGGTGCTTATCAAGCGTGTTGACCTTTACAAGCATCTCCTCAAGGCTCCTGTCTAAGTGCAGTATCTTCTCAGCGTTCTCGCTGGAGGCGTTTAAGATGTGGTCGTTGGCTTGCCTCAAGATCTGTTGAGCTATTGAGTCATTGTTGTCTAAAGCGTTGTCTAAAGTGTTGTCTAAAGTGTTGTCTAAAGTGCTGTCTAAAGCGTGGCTTAAGAGGCCATATTGCTTAATTAACGCGTGTTGTCGTTGGTGCAAAGCTGTCTGGATAGGTTTGAGGGTGTCATCAAGGTGCGTTTTTGAGCCTTCGATATCTTTTCGCATGCTGTTAAAGGCGCTGGCTGTATTGAGTGCTGCTACGTAAGGGTTGTTGGACGGTATCTTTTCTAACGGGTTGATTATGTCCAGCATATCTTTTTTCTTTTTGTCAAAGGTGGGGGTGAAGGTGCTGAGGTTTTCCTGAAGCGTGCTGTTGATGCTCTTGATTTCGGTGTCACTCTCAACGCAACCCTCTACCAGCTTTAAGTAGCTGTCTTTTATAGCCTTGAGCTTTTGTGCTTTTTTATCTTCCAGTATTTCAATGAACTGCTCTTTTTTCCTTATATGAGGGTCTACGGGCGGGTGTGCCAGTCTTTCTTCTGGCTTATTCCTGGGTTTTTCTAGCGTGT
>JAYPBG010000041.1:14751-16817 GCA_038124075.1 Gammaproteobacteria bacterium | reverse complement strand
CCGTTGCGTAGACCATGGAGGCGTAACCAAACAGAGGTTTGCGTGCGAAGGTTGGCAATATGGCTGATACAACACCAAAGGAGGGGAGGATCATAATATAGACCTCTGGGTGCCCAAAAAACCAGAAGACATGCTGGAAGAGCACAGGATCACCGCCACCTGCAGCGTCGAAAAAGCTGGTGCCAAAATGTCGATCGGTGAGCATCATGGTCACGGCGCCGGCCAGTACCGGCATAACAGCAATCAGTAAGTAAGCTGTGATGAGCCAGGTCCAGACGAACAGAGGCATTTTCATCAATGTCATGCCGGGTGCGCGGAGGTTGAAGATGGTAACGATGACGTTGACGGCACCCATGATGGAGGATATGCCCATCATGTGAACAGAAAAAATAAAAAAGTCGGTGCTGGCGGGGCCATATGTCGTGGAAAGCGGTGCATAAAATGTCCAGCCAAAGTTGGGTGCGCTCCCCCTGCCCAGCATCGATTGAATGACGGAGAAAATTAAGATGGAAAAGGCGAAGGGTAAAATCCAGAAGCTCCAGTTATTCAGTCGGGGCAGGGCCATGTCAGGCGCCCCAATCATCATTGGAATCATCCAGTTTGCTAAGCCGACAAAGGCGGGCATCACTGCGCCAAACACCATGATCAGTCCATGGACGGTCGTCATTTGGTTGAAAAAGTTAGGGTCTACGATCTGCAGTCCGGGGTACATCAACTCGGCGCGAATGACCATGGCCATAAGGCCGCCAATAAGAAACATGACCAGGCTGAAAATCAGATACATGCTGCCAATGTCTTTATGGTTTGTTGTCAAAAGCCAGCGCTTAATGCCAGTGGGGTGGTGGTCGTGATGATCGCTCATGTTAGCCTCTCTTGATTATCTTTAAGCGTTTTAAATTCCGTTTTTACCGATGAGGTGCGCTCTATGCGTCTCACTGCTGATGCGTCTCAATGCATCTCATCGGCTATCGCTGTTGTTTACTGTCTGTCGGCAACATCTTTAGGTTGAACCATGTCGCCAGTGTCATTACCCCATGCGTTACGCTCGTAAGTGATGATGGCGGCAAGCTCTTTTGCAGACAGGTTGGATCCGAAGGCGGGCATGCCCCCTTTACCGTTGAGGACAATGTCGATGTGGTCTGCGGCAGGGCCTATGGCAATGGCGCTGTCTTTAAGTGCTGGGAAGAGAGTCCCGACGCCTGTGCCGTCTACGTTATGGCAGCCCGCGCAGTTTTTGTTGTAGCTTGATTCTCCAAGGGTCATCATCTCTTCTTTGCTCATCTCTACAATTGCATTGGCTTGACGTTGTGCCTCTTGCGCATCCGCAAGCCACTGTTGGAAGTCAGCCGGTTTTTTGGCTTCAACGACGATGGGCATGAAGCCGTGATCTTTTCCGCACAGCTCTGCACATTGACCTCGGTATGTACCGGTGCTTTCTGTGGGCAGTTTGGTCCAGAGCTCATTGATAAAACCTGGGATTGCATCTTTTTTAATGCCGAAGTCGGGCACCCAGAAGGCGTGAATGACATCGTCGGCAGTGATTAAGAAACGTACTTTTTCACCGGTCGGAATGACCAGTGGGCGGTCGACTTCGAGCAGATAGTTTTCACTCCTTTCAGGCGGGGTCAGTGAGCCTTCATAGCTGGAGACGCCATTGGGAAAAAGACCTGCGTTGCTGCTTGGGGTGTTGATGTGTTCAATTGGTGTGGAGAGCATGCTTAGGTAGCCGAGAGAGATGGGGTTACCTTTGTAGTCTAAATATTCATAGTGCCATTTCCATTGGGAGCCTGTCACTTTTACGGTAAGTGCGGATTCGCTGGTATCATCCATGGCGATCAGTACGCGCGTGGCAGGTATGGCCATAGCAATTAATATGATAAAAGGAACAATCGTCCAGATGAGCTCGACGGTGGTGCTTTCATGGAACTGTGCCGGCTTAAACCCTTTTGACTTTCGGTGCTTTATTATGGAGTAAAACATGACGGCAAAAACACCAAGCCCTATGACAGTGCATATTTTTAACATGAGCTGGTGCAGATCGTAAATCTCGTTACTGATTTCAGTGA
>JAYPBG010000041.1:13494-14741 GCA_038124075.1 Gammaproteobacteria bacterium | reverse complement strand
TTCCCACGCGGCAGACAGCCATTGACTGTGCGTGGTTGCTAAGAGTGCGGCACTGAACATGCTCACCCGGTTGATGGCGTTGCGTACTTTGTTTTTCATCCGTTGCATACATGAACTCCCTGCTTCAATTTTTCGTGCAGCCAATAGAGGGTTGGGGTGTTGCGAGTGTGCTATAGCGTCATCATTAGCAGCCTTTACCTCTACTATTCAATGGTTTAAGAAAATATACTCAATAGTAGAACATTTTTTGTGAGATTGTGAGTAATGCTATACCCATTTCTTTCGCCCATTAAAAAAACTGCTTTTAAAGATAGCTGCTGAAAGGGCGCCTGCCTAAAACTCCTGCATTTTTTCAATAGCATGACCATCGCACTGGTTAAGGGGTTACTCTATTCACAAGGATGGGAATTGTCCAGTCATTACTTGTTAAATTTGGTTGGTTGGTTGGCCCTGTTTTTTGTGATCGCGTTAGGCGAGGCTGAATGATCTCCTCTTAATAAGGATGACAAAAAGTAGGCGATTAAAGTTTGTGAGGATGGGTGTGCATCGCTATAATGCATGATTAGTTTTCAGTGTGGCAGTATAGGGTTTAGGGTAGGGTTTAGAATATGTCTAAAAAAGAAGATGCAAACAGCGTTTATAGAATACTGTTTCTTAATCAGGGGCAGGTGTATGAGATCTATGCTCGTGAGCTCTATCAAAGTGATCTATATGGTTTTGTAGAGATAGAGGATCTGCTTTTTGGCGAGCGAGCGCAGCTGGTCGTCGACCCTGGAGAAGAGCGTTTAAAGAGTGAGTTTTCGGGTGTCCCACGCAGCTATATCCCCGTTCACTCTATTGTCCGCATAGATGAGGTTGAAAAAGAAGGTATTGCTAAAATACGAGATGCTGCAGGCGGTAATGTCGCTCAATTTCCAGGCGGCATGCCCATAGGTGGAGGACCGGGAGGGTCATCTAAATCTTAGCGTCCACCACCAAAACAGCATAAGGGTTTGAGTAGGTTTGGTGGCGGGAGCGTACAGGATTACATTCTTTCAGGCGCAGAGACCCCAAGGAGTGTGAGACCATTTGATAGGACGTGCTTGGCGGCAAGGCTAAGCGTGAGTCTTGCATTGCGCAGTGCGCTCTCTTCTGTTAGAACGATGTGTGCGTTGTAGTAGGTGTGAAAGTCGCTGGCTAACTCCCGTAAATAGGTGGCAACGCTGTGCGGCTCAAAATGCTTCGCCGCTTTCTCTATGACCTCAGGG
>JAYPBG010000041.1:2310-13484 GCA_038124075.1 Gammaproteobacteria bacterium | reverse complement strand
CCTCAGGGTACTCGGAGAGCTTGTTGATCAAGGAGAGTTCGTGATCGGTTTTCAGTTCACTAAGAGCGCTTAAGCCCGCATCTTGCTCATATGTGAGGGCTCTTTCGTTCAATTTTTCGAAAACGCTGCAAATTCTGGCGTGGGCGTATTGAATATAGTAGACCGGGTTATCTTTGCTTTGTGACTTAGCCAGCTCTAAATCAAAGTCCATATGTTGCTCTGCTTTGCGTAGGACGTAGAAAAAACGAGCAGCGTCATTGCCCACTTCGCCTCTTAACTCACGCAAGGTAACGAAAGAGCCGGAGCGTGTCGACATTTGAACCCGTTCTTTACCTCTGTAGAGAATGGCAAACTGTACTAATAATATAGAGAGTTTGTTGGGGTCAAGCCCTAAAGCTTCGAGGGCCGCTTTGACTCGCAGGACGTAGCCGTGGTGATCCGCGCCCCATATGTTAATAATATGATCATATCCCTGTGTATATTTGTGAAAGTGATAAGCAATGTCAGAGGCAAAATAGGTGCTTTGGCCGTTTTCTCGAATAACAACGCGGTCTTTGTCATCGCCAAATGTGGTGGAGCGAAACCATTTGGCCCCCTCTTTTTCATAAATATGGCCGTTGGCTTCTAATTGGTCTATGACACCAGGGATGTTGTCTTGAATCGATTTTTCAGAAAACCAGCAGGCATAGTTGACGTTAAATTCGACCAGGTCGTCGCGAATGTCCTTTAGGATGGTATTTAATCCTATGTTAAAGAGGTCGTTATACGTATCGCCTAACAATGTCTGTGCCGTCTTGATCAGTGCGTCCGTTAAGGCTTCATCCTCAAGAGGGGTTTCATTCGATTGCTCCGCCTCAAGTGTGGCGTGGATCTGTTGGGCGTCCCGGCAAAACAGTTTGTTAAACTCTGTCTTCGCCTGTTCTGCAATATCGATGACGTAGCGACCTTGGTAGATCTTCTCTGGAAATGAAAGGGGGGTGATATCATAGAGGCTTAAATAACGGAGCCAGACACTGACGGCAAGAATGTTCATCTGTCGTCCGGCATCATTCACATAGTACTCTCGGTCAACATGGTAGCCCGCGGCTTCTAGCACGTTGGCTAGGGAGGCGCCATAGGCTGCACCACGGCCATGGCCAACGTGGAGTGGGCCAGTGGGGTTTGCAGAGACATATTCGATCTGTACGGAGCGGCCTTGTCCAGATGTGCTGAGTCCGAAGTGGGCCTGTTTCGACAGAATGGTTGGAATAACTTGGTGCTGACTGTCCGCTGAGACGAAAAAGTTGATAAACCCCGGGCCAGCGATCTCTATGTGTGTGACAGCGGGGTGCTCGGCTATTTTGGAGGTGATGTTTTCTGCGATGGCCCGTGGCGGCATCTTGGCGACTTTGGCCAGTGTGAGCGCAACATTGCTGGCCCAGTCCCCATGGGTCGTATCTTTGGTGCGGGAGATCTGTGGCTCTGTTATTTCAATCTCGGGGAGCGTGCCCTCTTGGATAAGGCGTTTTAAAGCGTCAGTGAGCAGTGTGGCGAGCGTTTTTTTCATGAAGTTGACCTGTCAGCGTAATAAATAATGAAATGTGAACAAGGGGCTTGTCTATGCACGTTTGAGCAATTCTACCTCAGAGTATAATATCGGTAAAATATTCGTGGTTGTATCGGCTTTGAGCGCTTTAGATCTGTTTAAGGCGCATCTCAGAATAGGTCGATGGGGTCGATATCGATCGACCAGCGGATTTTGCTCAGTTTGGTTTGGGTCTCCAGCCAGTTAAGTAAGTGATTGATTTCATTGTGCAGGGTGCGGCGCTCCGTCGATAAGAGCAGCAGTTGTGCGCGATAGCGGCCAGCCTTTTTGATCATGGGGGCTGGGGAGGGGCCGAGGAGTTGCAGCCTCTCTTGTGGTCTCTCTTGAAGCTTCTTTTTCAGCTGTTGTAAGAAATCCATGGCGGCTTCCGATTCGACACTCTCCGATCGAAAGAGGGCTAAGTGCCCAAATGGGGGGAAGCCAACCGCTTCTCGCTCAGCGAGTATTTTGTGAACCGCGTTTTGGTAGTTGTTTGTGAGCAGGCACTGGATCATGGGGTCTTCGGGAAGTCGGGTCTGCAGGTAGACAGTGCCAGGTTTCTGGGCACGGCCTGCTCGTCCAGCGACTTGTGTGATCAGCTGCAGCGTCCGTTCGGCTCCGCGAAAATCCGCAGAGAGCAATCCGCCGTCAACATCAGAGATGATGACGGTGGTGACGCTTGGAAAATGATGACCTTTGGCTATCATTTGGGTGCCGACGAGGATGAGGGGTTGTTGGCTTTCAACTTTTTCAAGCAGGCCTGAAAGGGCATTCTTCTTTCGAGTGGTATCACTGTCCACCCGAATAACGGGGTACTCCGGATAGGTCTCTTCAAGAAACTCTTCTAGGCGCTCCGTGCCTTGACCGACCGGCGCCAGATCGCTGCTGCCGCATGCTTTGCAGTAGTGTGTGACCGGTGTGCTGCGTGAGCAGTGGTGACAGTGCAGGTGGGGTGGGTGCTTATGCAGGATCATGCGCGCATCGCAGCGGTCGCAGTGAGCGGTCCAGCCGCAGTTGTTGCAGATAAGTACCGGTGCAAAGCCTCGGCGATTTAAAAAAATCAGCACCTGTTCACCGGCCTGTAAGCGCTGTTGGATGATATCTCGAGCGTGTTCGCTTAAACCGGCTTTTAGGCGAGCGTTGCGCAGATCGATGGCGTTCATGGTGGGTAACGTTGCAGTGCCCGGTCGGGCGGTCAATGTGTGGAGCTGATAACGGCCGATCTGGGCATTATACGCTGTCTCTAGGCTTGGGGTTGCGCTGCCGAGAAGGATGGGGATGTTTTCAGTTTTTGCGCGGTAGATGGCAACATCTCTGGCGGAGTACCTGAACCCATCTTGCTGTTTGAGTGAGCTGTCATGCTCTTCGTCAATGATGATCAGCCCAAGCTGTTTGAAGCGGGTGAAGACCGATGAGCGTGTACCGATGAGAATGGGGAGGGTGCCTGAGCGTGCAGCATGCCAGGTTTTATAGCGTTCCAGATGGGTTTGGTTGGAGTGCATCACGCCGACGTCAGCATTGAAGCGGCGCTGAAAGCGTGAGACCGTTTGTGGTGTCAAGCTGATCTCTGGAATGATCACCAGTACTTGGCGCTGCTTAATGAGGCAGTCATGAATCAGCTGCAGGTAGACCTCTGTTTTGCCGCTGCCTGTGACGCCATAGAGAAGGTGGCAAGAGAATTGATCAAGGCTGTTGTGCAGGGTGTTGTAGGCGGATGCCTGCTCATGGGTGAGTACAAGGGGCGGTTCGTTTAGAAGTGCATCGGGTTTTGGCCACTCAGTGCGCCTCTCTTCTAGGGTCTGTGTGACCAGGGTTTTATTCTTTAGGCTGACGAGTGTCTCCCGCTTAATGCCCATCTGTTTCAAGCTGTCTTCGTGGAGCCCATTGGGGTGCTGCCTAAGTTGCTCAAGTGCGTGACGTTGGCGGTGAGCGTTGGTTGCAAGGCCGATTTCAGAGAGTGCGCCCCTTTCGGTAACAGACCAGCGGGTTCTTTGATCAGGCTTAGAGACAGGGTTGTCTGTGCGCAGATGGGTGGGCAGTGCGGCGTGTACCACTTCACCCAGTGGGTGATGGTAGTAGTCAGCCATCCACTTTAAGCAGTGCAGCAGTGAGTTAGAAAAGATGGGTTGATCATCGAGTACTCGAATGGCATGTTTCAGCTTATCGCGCTCGATGGTGCTGTGGTCGGCGATCTCAATGATGAGCCCTACCAGTTTCCTGGGGCCAAAAGGGACTAAAATACGAGTACCTATATTAGGAGGGGGGTGGTGTCGTGCTGAGGCCGGCAGCAGGTAGTCAAATAGGCGTCTAAGAGGCGTGGATAAGGCGACACGCAGTATGGTGAGAGGGGTAGGGGGTGTTTCTTGCGTTGCTTGGGTCATTGTGCCTGCTTTCAGTTCTGTCCTATATCATAGCTCGAGAGTATACTGGCTTGCATGCGGCTTCACCACGCTTTTCACTTTAATTGAGTGGACGCGCTTTAACGAGAGGTGAACACAGGAAATCACTTGCCATTCAGCTAGACTTTGGTAATATTGCTCCTCTTATTTAGACTGGCTATTCGTTCATCAAGGTTGCGCGCCTGATGATTGTGGCGCTTGCAGTGATTGGCCGGTCAGTTATATGAGTTGTGCTCGTTATCGTTTTTTACTGGTTTATAGGTGCTGGTTTATAGGTGCTGGTTTATAGGTGCTGGTTTATAGTTCGCTATGAATAGCTCGCTATAATCAGTTATTCATCCATGTCGATGCTCATTCGACTGTAGTGAAAACATGCAATTTATGGCTATGTGTTATGAAAAAAGATATTCATCCTAAATATGAAGAAGTAACTGCTACGTGCAGTTGTGGTAATAAAATAGTGACCCGTTCAACCTTGGCAAAAGACTTCCATATAGACGTATGCTCTAAGTGCCACCCTTTTTATACGGGCACTCAGAAGGTTATGGATACGGGCGGCCGAATCGATAAGTTTAATAAGCGGTTCGGTGCACTTGGTTCTAGAAAGAAGTAGCGGCTACCAACGAGCTTTCTACCTTAATATCCCCATTTTGCCCTTTAGAAACCTTTAATGGCATGGCTGCTTAGAGCTTCTTGGAAGCAGCAGCGGGTGCAGTTAGGGTTTCTATTGTTAGGGTTTCAATAGAGGCATAACAGAGGCTGTATGACCGATCATCGAGAAGAGGCGCTTAGGTACCATGAGGAGCCGAAGCCTGGGAAATTGGCTGTTCAGGTAACCAAGCCGACGGAAACAGCCCATGACTTAGCGCTTGCTTATAGTCCTGGCGTTGCCGAGCCTGTTCGAGAGATCAGCAAGTCGGCAGATAATGCATATCGTTTTACCAATAAAAGTAACCTCGTCGGCGTTATCAGCAATGGCTCTGCCATTCTAGGGCTGGGTAACTTGGGTGCCTTGGCCAGTAAACCGGTTATGGAAGGTAAAGGGGTTCTCTTCAAACAGTTTGCAGATGTGGATGTCTTTGATATTGAGGTGGATACCGATTCGGTCCAAGATTTTATCAATACCGTCGCGAATATAGCCCCCACATTTGGTGGTATAAACCTGGAAGATATTAAGGCACCCGAGTGCTTTGAGATTGAAAGGGTGCTGACGGAGCGCTGCGATATTCCTGTATTTCATGATGACCAGCATGGTACAGCGATTATCGTTGCTGCGGGTCTGCTGAATGCTCTGGAGCTTCAAAAGAAGCCGCTTGAAGAGGCTGTGATTGTCTGTGTTGGTGCTGGTGCGGCTGGGGTTGCTTCGGCTAAGCTGCTTGTTGAGCTTGGTGCAAAACAGTCCAATATATTGATGTTGGATCGTAAAGGCGTTATCCACTCCGACCGAGATGATCTAAACCAGTATAAAGCGCTCTTTGCGCATCAGACGGATAAGCGCACCTTAGCGGATGCCATGCAGGGCGCTGATGTATTTATCGGTGTCTCCAGTGCTGATCTGTTAACACCTGATCTACTGTTGGCGATGAATGCAAACCCTATTGTATTTGCTTTGGCAAACCCCGATCCGGAAATTAAACCCGAGTTGGCGCATCAGGTGCGCGATGACTTAATTATGGCAACTGGGCGCAGTGATTACCCCAATCAGGTCAATAATGTATTAGGCTTTCCCTTTATCTTCCGTGGCGCATTGGATGTAAGGGCCTCTTCAATTAACGGCGCGATGAAGGTCGCGGCGGTGAGGGCGATCCAAGCTCTGGCGAAAGAGCCCATGACCGATGCGGTTGCGAAAGCGTATGGTGGCCAGGCGCTCTCTTTTGGCAAAGAGTATATTATTCCGAAACCGTTTGATAGCAGACTCATTGAGTTTGTCCCGGCTGCTGTAGCCAGGGCGGCGGTCGATAGCGGTGTTGCTCGCATGCCTTACCCTAAACACTACACGCGGTGATTTCGAGCGGCCTCTTATTAAGAATTATTAAGAAGCCCCGGTTTGGAGCAGTCCTAAAAGAGCTGCTCCAGTGTATCGAACGATGTAGCTTGCTCCTCTTTGTCGTGGGTACCTCTTGGTGCGTGATAGTCCATTGTAGGCGCATTCTCGATTCTGAAGAGCTCATTGATGGCCTCTTTGTGCGAGGGTGGTACGGCCTCCCCTGTTTTGGTATCAATTCGAACGCGTACGACATCGGCTGGAATGGGATAAACCGTTTCAGGCGCATCCTTTAAGGCTGTTTTCATAAAGTCCATCCAGATGGGCAGTGCCGCTTTGGCGCCATACTCTCTAGCACCCAAAGAGGAGGGTGTGTCGAAGCCTAACCAGGCCGTGGTGACCAGATCGCCGTTGTAACCAGAAAACCATGCATCTTTTTGCTCGTTGGTGGTTCCTGTTTTTCCTGCTAAGTCGGATCGACCCAGTGCTTTGGCGCGCCTTCCTGTGCCTTTTTTAATGACGTCTTGCATCATATTGCGGATGATATAAATGGTTCTTTCATCTTCAATTCTGGGGGCCGCTTTAATATGGCCGCTTTCCTGAAGAGAGGGGAGTTGAAGGGCGAGGGTGGAGGAGGGGGCTCCTTCAGGGTGTGAAAGGGCTGCGGAGAGCTCTGTTTCTGTGGATTCATTGAGGATGGTGGCGCTTTCCATAAGGTTGCTCTCTTCCGTGCGTTGAGGGCACTCTCTGCATGCGACATAGGGGTCTGCTTTGTAAAGCAGGTTCCCTGTCTGGTCTTCGATGCTGCTTATAAAGTAGGGTGAGACCTTGAAACCACCGTTGGCAAAGGCGGTGTAACCGCGTGCAATCTCCATGGGGGTCAGCTCCGCGCTGCCTAGGGCGAGCGATAAGTTGGCGGGTAACTTCTCTTTAGAGAAGCCAAAGCGTGACACGTAGTCAACAACGTTTGTAGAGCCTAAGCGTCTGAGAAGCCGTATTGAGACGAGGTTTCTCGACTTGTACAGTGCTTGGCGGAGTCTGGTTGGGCCGTAGAATTTTCCACTGGAGTTTTGTGGGCGCCAATCTGTTTCTAGGTTGGCATCGCTGAACACGATAGGGGCATCATTGATCAGCGTTGCTGCGGTTAAGCCCTGCGCTAATGCAGCGGTATAGATGAAGGGTTTGAAGCTGGAGCCCGGTTGGCGGCCTGCCTGAGTGGCACGATTGTATTTGCTTTGAAAAAAGTCAAAGCCTCCCACGAGCCCTTCTACCGCCCCGTCTTTGGGGTTGAGTGACACCAGCGCGGCTTGGGCTTCAGGCCGTTGCGTTAGGCGCCATCGAGTAATGGCGATCTCATTTCCTTGCGTATCTTTCTGTATACGTTTCACGGGGCGGATACGAATGATATCCCCGGGTGTGACAATATCTTTTGCGGTTTTTGGTGAGGCGCCTACTTGGTTTATGGAGATGAAAGGCTTTGCCCACTTCATCTCTTCGAATGTGACTTTAGTGGGTTGCCCACTTTTCAAAAAGACGTCGACCTCCAGATCAGTAACGGAGTGAACCAAGGCAGGTTCGAGCCCTCCAAATGAGTCAAAAGCGGAAAGGTGTTCGATGGCATCTTGACTGATGGTTGGGTGGTGATTTTTGTCGATATCTTCAGCGATTTGGTCTAGTTCATTTAATGGCTGGCGAGATGTTGCGGTGTGAGTGGCGCTCTGTTCTGCTGGTGTTGATGCAGTGCTGATGACACCGAGGTCGATATGCCCTTCAGGCCCTTTGTACCCATGGCGCTCTTCATAGGCCAGGATGCCGTTGCGCACAGCGGTATTGGCTGCCGTTTGGTTGACAGAGCTAATGGTTGTTTTGACAACAAGGCCTCTGCTGTATACCTCTTCGCCGTAGCGTTTCAGCAGCTCTTTGCGAACCATCTCGGCGAGATAAGGGGCTTCTACCTCGCGTTTGAGGCCGTGGTATTTTGCTGTAATCGGGGCGTTGATGGCGCTTTTATACGTCTCTTTGTCAATGTAGCTAAGGAGGAACATTCGGCCCAATATCCAATTTCTGCGGATGAGCGCTCTTTGTGGATTTGTGATGGGGTTGTAGCGTGATGGCGCTTTTGGAAGCCCGGCGATCATGGCCAATTGGGCGAGATTGAGCGCTTGAATCTCTTTTCCATAGTAAACTTGTGCTGCCGCGGCAATACCGTAGGATCTGTGGCCTAAATAGATCTTATTGACATACAGCTCCATAATCTCTTTTTTATCGAGCTCCTGCTCAATCTTTAATGCTAAGAAAATTTCGTTAAATTTTCGAATAAATGTCTGTTTTCGTGTAAGAAAGAAGTTTCGGGCGACTTGCATTGTGATGGTGCTGCCGCCGGATCGCTTCTCCCCTGTTTTCACCAGCTGAACAACGGCGCGTGCAAGTCCGCGCAGGTCTACACCGTTGTGATTGAAAAAATTTTTATCTTCAGCGGCCAGGATGGACGAGATAAACCGCTTGGGTATTTGTTCGTAATTAAGAGGTTGACGGCGTTTTTCACCAAACTCTGCGATCAGTTTAAAATCTTTTGTATAAATTCGTAAGGGTGTCTGCAATTGCACTTCCCTTAGGGAGTCGGGTGTTGGTAAATTAGGGGAGATGACAAGGGCTGTGGCGCAGAGAATGAGTCCAATGCCTGATGAGCAGATCAAGCCCATCCAGATGATAAGTTTAGTGAAAAGATAAAGTGTTCTCATATTGGCTCAAATAGGTAATGGCATGCTCTTGGTGCTATGATATTGAACGGTAACGTAAATGGTCGAGCTAGGATATCGATGTTTACCCATACTGTCTATTATTGCTTATGATTGCCTATAAAAAACCAGCCAATCTAAAAACTAGCCTATTAAAATCTTAGTACTCATCTGGGGCGGGGACAATATGTTTCATGAATATTACAGAGGCACTGATTTGGCGGTAGGGCGCCCATATTGAGCAATTCTTCTTTATTGGGCGCTTCTTGTGTTAAATTTTAATCTAAACTCAAGAGTACAAGAGTACAAGAGTACAAGAGTACAAGAGTAGAAGAGTAGAAGAGTAGAAGTAGTGGTTAAGTGCGTTAAAGGGCTGTCAGTACGCCACTGTTTTCGCTGTTTCTTACGCTTATCTCACTTTGATTCCAATTGGAATCGATCATGTAAAAATAAAATAGGTTATTAGAATAGTGTTAGCATTTTTATCGGGCAAAGGTCCTCAGCAGATTAAACTGGGCATTGATATCAGTTCGACAGCGGTTAAGCTGCTGGAGTTGAGTCATTCAAAAGGTCGGTATCGTATCGAGAACTATGGTGTGGAGGCGTTGCCCCCTAATGCTGTGGTAGAGAAAAATATCACGGATGTTGAGGGTGTTGGGGATGCGATTAGGCGTGTTGTGGAGCGCACGCGCACCAGCGTTAAGAGTGCCGCTGTTGCTGTATCAGGTTCGGCAGTCATTACAAAATCCATTGAGATGGAAAGTGGATTATCAGACGAAGAGATGGAAAGTCAGATCCGTGTTGAGGCGGATCAATATATTCCATACCCCCTGGATGAGGTGAGTATAGATTTTGAAGTACAAGGCCCAGCAGAGAGTGGGATTGATCGGGTCGAAGTGCTTTTAGCAGCTTGCCGTACAGAGACGGTTGATTTACGTGTCGATGCTTTAGATATTGGGGGGCTGGTGGCAAAAGTGGTTGATGTTGAAGCCTACGCTATGGAACGCTCATATCAGTTGCTTGCCGATTCGCTCAATAAAAGCGGCGATGACCAAACCGTTGCGATCGTTGATATTGGGGCGTCGATGACAACGCTAAGCGTACTGCAGAATGGGCGCACCGTCTATACGCGTGAACAGCTGTTTGGTGGGCGTCAGCTCACAGAAGAGATACAGCGCCGATATGGGCTCTCACTCGAGGAGGCTGGGTTGGCCAAAAAACAGGGCGGACTGCCTGATGATTATCAGACAGAGGTGTTGGAGCCGTTTAAAGATGCTGTTGTTCAGCAGGTCTCTCGTTCATTACAATTTTTCTTCTCCTCCAGTCAATATAATGATGTGGATCATATCGTGCTGGCAGGCGGAACGGCATCGGTTCCAGGGTTGGATGAGCTGGTGCAGGAACGGGTCGCGACGCCCACTGTGATTGCTAATCCATTTGCATCAATGGCTGTTGCGTCAAGGGTGAATGCGTTGGCGCTCAGTAACGACGCTCCCGCTTTGATGATCGCATGTGGTTTGGCATTGCGCAGCTTTGATTGATTGGCTATTGGGAGAAAATCATGAGCATAAAAAAAATATTGATCAGCCAAGTGCTGTATACAGATGGGGTTAAACACTAATGGCTCGAATTAATCTATTACCGTGGCGAGAAGAGCGGCGATTGGAGCTTAAACGTCAGTTTTTTGTCATTTTATTTGGCGCCGTGCTTATTGGTGCCGGTGTGGTTTATATATTAGAGACAAAAGTTCAGGGTGAAATAGAGGTGCAGCGAAAGCGAATAGCCTTTGTTGAGACGGAACAGAAAAAACTTGAGAAAGATATTGAAGAGATACGTGAGCTTAAGCGTAAGCGAGAACAGCTTGTTGAGCGTATGGAGGTGATCCAGAACCTTCAAGGCAATAGAGCGATCATTGTGCACCATTTTGATGAGTTGGTAAGAACCGTGCCTGATGGCGTCTACTTTACGATGGTAAGCAAGAAAGGTCAAAAGTTTCATATAGAAGGTGTTGCAGAAGCGAATAATCGAGTATCGAATTTTATGCGCAATCTGAGTGATTCGGCTTGGTTTAAAGAGCCAAATCTTGCGGAGGTGACAGCGACGGATAAGACGGTAGATGCATCAAGCAGTCGGTTTGTTCTGGGTGTGAAAGAGAGTTCCCCTAAGAAGAGGAACCCTGAGGCGGAGGAGTAGTAGCGATGGCGTTACAAGATACGATGGACGCGCTTAATAATTTAGACCCTGAAAACATTGGTTCATGGCCATTGCCTATAAAGGTCATTATCTGGGTGTTGGCTGTGATGCTTGGGGGGTTTGGTGTCTATCACTTTAAGCTCTCTGACTCTTTGGAGGCGCTGGAAAAGGCGCAGGTTGAAGAGGAAGATCTTATGAGGTCATTTGAAGACAAGGCCTTTCAAGCCGCGAATTTGGAGCGTTTAAAAGCGCAAATGGTTAAGATGGAGAGCTCTTTTGGTGCGCTGGTTAGGCAG